>NZ_JBNPNC010000002.1:0-108490 GCF_050314315.1 Desulfovibrio sp. SGI.102
ACTTCGTTTTCGCTGTCAATAAGTTTTTTTATTTTCGCGAAAGTTTTTTTCGCGGCCCCGTCGGGGCAACTCGTTGGCGCGAGGGAGACTTATGTCTCATTTTCAAACCCGCGTCAAGAACTTTTTTGCCATCCGGGAAAATTTCTTTTTCCGTCGCCCTTTCGGACGTGGCCGGCTCGTTGGCGCGAACGGCTTTATGCGCCTTTTCAACTCCACCGTCAAGCATTTTTCCGCAAAAAAATTTATGGTTTTGCTCCCTGCTGACTGATTATTCAATCAACATACCGAAAAGACGCAGAAAATTCTTGATAAATTTCTTTGTCTTTTCCTTTTTGCCCTTCTCCTTTTTCCGCCAATCGAGGCCCTCCCCTCTCCCCTCCGGCCGGAAAGTGCGCCCATTTTCTTCAGAAGCACCGGATTCCTCCAGACCTTAAAGACCGTTCCGCAGCCATGATCTTTTGCTGTCCTCTTTTCGGCAGCGACACAAAACAAAAAAGGGAGCCCGAAGGCTCCCCTCTCATACATATCTATGGCAATACCTAGGCGGCATAGCTTTCCTGCAGCACCAGGCGACGACGGCGGGCTTTCTCCAGCTTTTCCTTTTCCCAGAAGAGCGGAGCCAGACGACGCGTCCAGCGGGAGAAGAAGCGGACGCTCATGCCCACCAGCACGGCCGAGATGATGGTGCCCTCGCGCAGGCCCACGATGGTATGCAGGACGGCCAGGCTGAGCAGCACCGCGGCCAGCACCATGGAGGAGTCCACCAGGACCTTGATGTTGCCGAAATTCTTGTGCGTGCGGAAGACGATGGCCACGACCATGCCCTCACCGGGCAGCACGGTGGCGTTGCTGATGATCTCCAGGCTCACGCCCAGGCCCAGGACCATGGAGCCCACCAGGCACATGAGCATCTGCTGCCAGTAGACATCAGTCACCAGATAGGAGGTGGCCCACATCCAGCCGTCGATGAACAGGCCGAACAGGAAGACCGCGGGGATCTGCATCAGATGCCCCACCGTAAAGTAACGACCCAGCAGGGCCTTTTGTACCACGAGAAAACAGATATTGGACAGAAAAGTCACGGTCCCCAGACTCAGGGGGAAGATGGCGCTCAGGGCGTACGGCAGGCTGGTGATGGGCGAGGTGCCCAGACAGGCATTGGTCACCAGCGCTACCCCCAGGGCACAGACCAGCAGTGCCACGGTGAAGCCCGCATAACGTTTGCACAACACAGATTTGTCAACAGTCACTTTCATTCTGAAAACTCCGACCACGTCCATACACAACGCGGTACTCCGGCGATGAAACCAAGGGGGGCGCCGTCTCCGCCCACGTGCCGCTCCTTCCGGCGCCGGTCGGGAAGGCAGGGCAAGGGGACGTTATCGAAACGACGTCCGCCGCGGGCAACGTCCCGCCGCCTTTTAGAAGAGAACAGAAAAGCGACGGCGCCGTTACCGGCGCGGCACAAATTGGAGCCGGGCTCCGGGAAGAACAGAAAAAAACGTTGCTGTCGCAACTATGCGGATGCGACAAAAAGCAGCGCAGCTGTTCTTCGTACGCCTCTCAGCGCAGTAAAAGGTTGAGGTGGCGGTAGGCTTTGGCGGTCACCATGCGACCACGGGGGGTACGCTTGAGCAGACCGCACTGGATGAGGTAGGGTTCGTAGATCTCTTCGATGGTACGCACTTCTTCGGAGCAGGCCACGGCCAGCGTCTTGAGCCCCACGGGTCCGCCGTCGTAGTGGGTGATCATGACTTCCAGCAGGCGTCTGTCCATGCGGTCCAGACCTATCTCGTCGACGTCCATGCGCCGCAGGGCCTCGGCAGCCTGTTCCGCGGTGATGACGTCGTGGCCGCCCATCATGGCAAAATCCCGCACGCGACGCAAGAGGCGGTTGGCGATGCGCGGTGTGCCGCGGGAGCGGCGGCCTATCTCTTCCGCACCGTCAGGAGTGACGGCGATGCCGAGGATGTGCGCCGTGCGCAGCACCACCCGGGCCAGTTCGGCGGGCGTGTAGAACTCCAGCTGCGAAAGGATGCCGAAGCGCCCGCGCAAGGGCGCGGAGATCAGGCCCATACGCGTGGTGGCCCCTACCAGGGTGAACGGCTCCAGGTCGATCTTGACCGTGCGGGCCGCCGGGCCCTGCCCGATGACCAGATCCAGCTTGAAGTCTTCCATGGCCGGATACAGCACTTCCTCCACAGCGATGGGCATGCGGTGGATCTCGTCCACGAAGAGGATGTCGTTGCGGGACAGGTTGGTCAGGATGGCGGCCAGATCACCGCTGCGCTCCAGCACCGGGCCCGAGGTGCAGACCAGGTTGACGCCCAGCTCGGCAGCCATGATCTGGGCCAGGGTCGTCTTGCCCAGACCGGGGTTGCCGTAAAAGAGCGTATGGTCCAGCGCGCAGCCGCGTTCACGGGCAGCGCCCAGATACACGCGCAGATTGGCACGCAGTTCTTCCTGACCGATGAAATCATCCAAGCTGCGGGGCCGCACGCTCTCTTCCAGCGCGGCGGTGCTCAGACCGGGGTCTTCCGTGCCGGCTGCGGGTGCGGGCGTGTGCTGTTCCGCAGGGGCATCCCAGTCATCATTGCCGAAAAAACGGGCTGCGGGGGAAGGGGAGGATTTCTGTGCCATGATGTCCAGTCGGTCAGGATTTGCCCCCTGCACAGGCCGGGCCTGCACGGGGAACACTCAAGAAAAAGAAAGCGCCGGTCTACAGACGACCGCGCGCCAGTGCCTTGAGCGCCGCCCGCAGAGCGCCGGTGACGTCAAGGTCGGGCTCCTGCAACAGGATGTTTTTGACCACAGGAGCGCATTCGTCTTCAGAATAGCCAAGATTGGACAAACCATCAAGCACGTCCCGGAACACGGAGCCCGGGCGGCCGTTGGGCGCCAGCACCGCCGCCTGCGGCACGTCCTCCACCTTGAGCTTGTATTTGAGCTCCAGAAAAACATGCTGGGCCGTCTTCTTGCCGATGCCGCTCACCCGGGTGAGGGCATCCACGTCCTCTTCCAGCACGATGCGGCGCAGGTCGTCGGGCCGGTACAGGGAAAGGATGGCCAGCGCCGTGCGCGCGCCCACCTTGGAGATGGTCAGCAGCACCTCGAAGACCTGCCGCTCCTCAAAGGTGGCAAAGCCGAACAGCTGCTGGGCATCCTCGCGCACCACCAGGCTGGTGTACAGGGCCACGCTTTCCCCGCGTCCGGGCAGGGATGCCATGGTGTGGGCGGGCAGATCCAGCTCGTAGCCCACGCCACCGCGCGTGACCACGATGCAGGAGGTGCCCCAGGTCTCGGCCAGCAGGCCTTCAAGATAGGCGATCATGGATGCTCCTTGATGTCATCGAAAAACAGGGATGCGGAGGCAGCGGCCTCACAACACCAGCAAAAGGGCCCCGGCCGTGATCAAGATGCCCCCGGCCACGGTCTTGGGATCACAGGGCTCGCCCAGGATGAGCACCCCCAGCAGCATGGCCAGAGGCACGCTGAGCTTGTCCAGCGGCGCGACCCTGGAGACGTCCCCCAGCTGCAGGGCCTTGAAGTAGCACAGCCACGACAGGCCCGTGGCCACGGCGGAAAGGAACAGGAAGAGCCAGGTATGCCCGCCGATCTGGCGCACCTCGCGCCAGGTGCCGGCATACAGGCTCATGCCCCAGGTGAGGAGCAGGATGAAGCCCACCCGGATGGCCGTGGCCAGCCCGGAATCCACGTCCCGGACGCCCAGTTTGGAAAAAATGGCTGTCAGGGCCGCAAACACGGCCGCCAGCAAGGCATAGACCTGCCACATGACGCTTTCCTCCCCTCTGTTGCCGGTCTCTCCCGCCGGGCCCTGGGGAACAGTCTCTGAGAGCTGTCATGCCGTGGAGACGCTGCCCGGGCCCCCTGCTCCCCTCGTGGGCAGGACGCCCCCCTGACCGGAGGATGCCGGCGGTGTCCGCGAGGCAGCGCTGCTCCGGGACGGTGCGGCGCGTCATTCGGAACCATGCAGGCAGGGACCGGGCTGCCTTTCCGGGGCATGGCAACAGACACGGCTGCCCCGAACAGGGAGGCAGCCCGTATCATTTTGTATCAATATATATGGCAAGGCCTGTTTTGCCTGCCCCCGCAAGGCCCTTGCCGTGCGGCAGGAGCGCCCTGCTCTAGCCGCCGATGGAGACCATCTTGCTGCTGGCCACAGCGCCCCCCTGCCGGGCCGCCAGCAGATCCGCGCCCACGGGCTTGCTCTTGCAGGCCTGGGCGATGACCCGGGCGATATGCTCATCCGTGACCTTGGGATGACGCAGCAGGGGCCGCAACGGATACTCCCTGTCGGCAAACAGACAGGTGCGCAGATGCCCGTCGCTGGTCAGACGCAGGCGGTTGCAGGACAGACAGAAATGGTTGGTCAGCGGCGTGATGAAGCCCATGCGCCCCTTGCCGCCTTCCAGGGCGAACATGCGGGCCGGGCCGCGCTGGCCCTCGTTGGCATCGCCCAGCGGCACCAGGCGGACGTGCTGCTCCACGGCGGCGCGGATGTCGCTGGCGGGCCAGAAATTCTCGGGGCTCCACAGGGTATCGCTGCCCATGGGCATGAATTCGATGAAGCGCACGTCCACGGGCAGGGTCATGGCCGCATGGACGAAGTCGGCCAGCTGGCCGTCATTGATGCCGCGCAGGCCCACGGCATTGATCTTGACCCGGATGCCCGCGGCCAGCATGGCGTCCAGGGCCCGCAGCACTTCGGGCAGCATGTCGCGCCCGGTCACACGGGCAAAGGTCTCGCGGTCGAAGCTGTCCAGCGACAGGTTCACGGCGCTGATGCGGATACGCTGCAGCAGGGGGATGTGCTCCTCCAGCAGCGTGCCGTTGGTGGTGATGCGGATGTCCAGATCGTCGAAGCGCTGCCGCAACCGCAGGAGGAAGTCGTCACAGCCCTTGCGCGCAAAGGGTTCCCCGCCGGTCAGACGCACCTTTCCCACGCCCATGCCGCGCACGATCTGCACCAGACGGATCATCTCCTCATAGCGCAGCACCTTTTCGTGCGGGATGCACTGGTGCCGGGCATTGCTGTGACAATACAGACAGCGCAGGTTGCAGCGGTCCGTCAATGACAGGCGCAGGTAACGTACCGTGCGGCCGTGGTCGTCGTGCAGGGCATGGATGCTCATCGTCCCTCCGGGGCCTCCTGTTGCCAAGAAGCAAAAATGGTTTTACACATGCAGCCATGAAGACACTCTTACGCAATCAGCGTGTCCGGCGTCTGCCGGCCGTCATCGCCCTGTGTGCCTCTCTGGCCCTGCCGCTGCCCGCGCTAGCCTGGGACGGCTTTGATGCGGATTCCGCCGACCTGGTGGAGATCATCCCCGATGCCCTGCCCAACAAGGGCGACACCGTGGACGTGCGCAACTACAGCAATGACGAGACGACCACCTGCCTGGTGGTCTCCGTCACCCGCAACAGCCGCACCGTGGAGATCGTGGTCCGCACGCCCGACGGCGAAGCGCACACCCTCGTGATGGAAGGCCGCTAGCCGTCGCGGACGGTCGCGCCGGAACCCTGGGGCCCCGGCGCGACCGGGTCATGCCTATTCGTCGGCGCCCTGCTCGTAGCCGGGCAGCACCACACTGGCAGCCTCGCTTTTGCCCTGTCCCTTGGGGCAGTTGGACTGCAGATGGCAGATCTCGCAGCCGCCCTTGAAGGGATAATGGGTCACCAGAGCAAAACGGCGGTTCAGGGTGGGGGCATCTTCACGATATTCCAGGCCCAGGCCGGACAGGGCCTCACGCAGGGCCTCGGTGGGACGCGGTGCGGGCGCACAGCCGGCATCTTCCACCTGGGGCAGCACTTCCTGCACGGCGGCCATGCACATGTACTGGGCCAGGTTGTTGTCCTGCCAGCCGTCCGAAGGGGATTTTTCCCAGGCGGCGTCCACCTGCTGCTCCACGCTCTCGGGCAGCCAGACGGCCAGATAGGAGATCTTGGCTGTCTTGATCTCGCAGACCTTGAGTTGCGGCATCCACTCTTCCCACAGCTTGCACAGCCGTTCCAGCGTCGCGCCGCCCAGGCGCGATTCCTGGCTCAGGGTCATGAAGCCTTCCATATCGAAATAGGGACGGATCTCGTGTTCCGTAACGGTAATCTCGCTCACAGTCTCTCCTTGCGGGCATCAGGATGAGCCCTTCTTTACCGTGCTATTGTAACCAAGGACAGGCGACCGTCAAGCCTGCACATCCTTTCACATGCGCCGGGCCCGCCGGGCTTTACTATTGCGGCCGTCTTCTTTACCATCCCCCATATTTTTTCAAGGAGCCTGCATGAGCAACCAACCCGAGCTTCCCAAGAAGATCCGCTACAAGTACGTCATGGACGACAGCGTGCGCATGAGCACCGCCCACGGCGTCTGGGGCGGCATCAATCCCCAGGGAGAGATCGAACTCAATTTCTATGAGGAAAGCGATTCCCTGCCCCAGTGGTCCGAATGCCTGGTGGCCCCGGACGGTTCGCTGGGCCCCGAGATGATGGACGAGGAGAACCTGGAAGTGCGCGAGGTGGTGCGCCGCATCAACACCCGCGTGCTGCTCAACTACAACACGGCCCGCGCCGTGCTGGAATGGCTGGAAGACCGCGTCGCCGCCCTGGAGATGGACGAAAGCGGCATGGCCGTCTACCCCCGCAACATCACCGGCCCCGAACAGTAGAAGACATGATCGACAACAGCTTCCACATCATCACCTTCGGCTGCCAGATGAACGTGCACGACTCGCAGTGGCTGGCCCGCGCCCTCGAAGCGCGCGGCTTTTGCGAGGCGCCCCTGGAAGAGGCCCGCGTGGTGGTGGTCAATACCTGTTCCGTGCGCGAAAAGCCCGAACAGAAAGTCATGAGCACCCTGGGCCGCATCCGCCAGGTCACCGGCAACTCGCCGCGTGTGCTGGTGGCCGTCACCGGCTGCGTGGCCCAGCAGCTGGGCGAAAAACTCTTCAGCCGCCAGGTGCGTCTGGTGGCGGGCAGCGACGGCATCAGCGGCGCGCCCCAGGCCATCGAACGCCTGCTGGACGAGCCCGCCCTGCGTCTTTCCCTGCTGGACTTCACCAGCCATTACGTGGAGCGCGAACCCGGCGCCGATACGCCGTCCGCGCCCGTGGGCTTCGTGAACATCATGCAGGGCTGCGACAATTTCTGCGCCTACTGCATCGTGCCCTATACCCGCGGCCGCCAGAAGTCCCGTCTGACCCCGGCCATCCTCGACGAATGCCGTCACCTGCTGGACCGCGGCGCCCGCGAGATCACCCTGCTGGGGCAGAACGTCAACGCCTTCGGCCGCGATACGCACGGCGACGGCGTCAGCTTTGCCGCCCTGCTGGAAAAAGTGGCCGCCCTGCCCGGCCTGAAGCGCCTGCGCTACGTGACGCCCCATCCCAAGGATATGGGCCCCGAAGACGTGGCGGCCTTCGCGAACATCCCGCAGCTCTGCCCGCGCCTGCACCTGCCCCTCCAGGCCGGTTCCGACGTCGTGCTCAAGCGCATGGGCCGCAAGTACGACAGCGCCCGCTATCTGGAGCTGGTGGCCAGCCTGCGTGACGCCCGCCCGGACATCGCCCTGTCCACGGACCTCATCGTGGGCTTCCCCGGCGAGACCGAGGAAGATTTCGCCGCCACGCTGGAGCTGATGCGCGCCAGCGACTTCATGTCCAGCTTCTCCTTCTGCTATTCGGACCGTCCCGGCACCCGGGCCAGCCGTTTCCTGGACAAGATCGCCCCCGACGTGCAGCAGGATCGTCTGCTGCGCCTGCAGGCCCTGCAGGAGGAGCTTTCCCAGCGCTGGCTCGACGCCCGCGTGGGCCAGGAATGCGAAGTGCTGCTGGAGAACGCCAGCCGCCGCGAGGCCACCGACGACGACAGCCTGCAAAGCTGGCAGGGCCGCGACATCTACGGAGCCCTGGTGCATGTGCCCCTGCCCGCCGGCGACCATACTGGCCGCCTGGTCAACGCCCGCATCGTGGAAGCCAAGAAGCACAGCCTGGTGGCCGAAGCCACGGGACAGCCATGGTAGAGATGCACGTGGAGGGCCTGAGCCTCGACCCGCAGACACGAAAACCCATCGTCATCCTGCGGCAGAACGACGGCAAGGGCCTGCTCCCGCTCTGGATCGGCGCCATGGAGGCCATGACCATCTCGCTGGTCCTCAACGGCGAGGAGCTGCCCCGCCCCCTGGCCCACGACCTGCTGCTCATGGTGGCCAAGGCCCTCAACGGCACGCTCACCGGCGTGGACATCGTGGACTACAGGGACGACATCTACTACGCGGTGCTCCTGCTGCGCGGCCCCTCGGGCCTCATCAGCGTGGACTGCCGCCCCTCGGACGGCATCGCCCTGGCCCTGCGCGCCTCGGTGCCCATCCGCGTCAAGACCGAAGTCTTTGAAAAGGCCGCCCGCGAGCAGGAGCCCGGCAGCATCCATCCCGCCACCCGGCACCAGGCCGGTTCCGATGCCGCCACCGACATGGCCCGCACCGCCGACGCCCGTAAGGAGGCCGACACCCTGGCCGCCCTGCTGGCCAAAGGCGCCGTGCCCGAAGATCTGGGCGAGGCCGCCGGGCCGGAACGGCTGCGCGACCTTTTGCGGGCCCTGGAGCCCGTATCGCGGAACAAGATGTAGAAAATATCGTTCCGGGAGGTCTCTGTTGCAATACATTCAGGGATCTCAACGAATCAAGATGACAACCGGTCATCATCCACTGAAATGCAAAACAGCCCGAAACCTTCCGGTTTCGGGCTGTTTTTTCAGACAGATCCAGTGATGCCTGTGCTCCCTGTCATCAGGCCTGCTGCAATTTGGCGTGGGCCATGGACATGAAGAGCTTGATGCGGTTGAGCTGGTTGGCCTCGCTGCTGCCGGGGTCATAGTCCACGGCCATGAGGTTGGCCGCAGGACGCAGGCGCTTGAGTTCCTTCATGACGCCCTTGCCGGTGATATGGTTGGGCAGGCAGCCGAAGGGTTGCAGGCAAAGCACGTTGGTGGCGCCGTTGTCGATGAGCTCCAGCATCTCGGCGGTCAGCAGCCAGCCTTCACCGGCCTGGTTGCCGCGCGAGATGATGCCCTTGACGCTGTGCGACAAGTGCCGGATGCGGGACACGGGCATGAAGATGCTGCCCTCCAGGGCCTTGCGCATGGAGGCGCGCAGCATCTCCACCCGCATGATGAACAGCCAGCTGCCCAGCGCGGGCAGGATGCGTCCGCCCAGCCGCTTCCAGCGGTACATGGGATCCATGAAGCAGTACAGGAAGAAGTCCATGATGTCGGTGAGCACGGGCTCGCCGCCTTCGTCCATGATGTGCCGGGCCACATGGTTGTTGGCATCGGGGTGGTACTTGAGCAGGATCTCGCCCACGATGCCCACCTTGGGCCGGACCACGCCGTCACGCGGGATCTTCGTGAAGTCTTCCACGATGCGGCGCATGTCCTTGCGGAAGGCACGGGTATCGCCCTTGCCCGCCACTTCGCGGGCGCGCTGCGTCCAGCGTTCCAGCAGGGCGTCGGTATCGCCCTTGTGCAGCTCGTTGGCCCGGCAGGACATGGAGACACGCTGCAGCATGTCGCCGTACAGGCAACTCAGGATCATGCGGTGCAGCAAGCAGCCCGACATCTTGAAGCCCGGCTGCTTGTTGAGGGAACCGCTGCTCAGGGTCAGGATGGGCACCTGCGGGAAGCCCGCTTCCTGCAGGGCCTTGCGCAGAAGGGCCGGATAATTGCTGGCGCGGCAGGGGCCGCAGGTCTGGGCCAGCATCAGGGCCGTGCGCTGCGGGTTGCACCGGCCGTTGAACAGGGCGTCCAGCATCTGGCCGATGACCACGATGGCCGGGTAGCAGGCGTCGTTATGGACGTAGTTCAGGCCCAGCTCGATGGCCCGGCGGCTGACCACGGGCAGCACCTGCAAGCGGTAGCCCGCGCTGTTGACCGCCGCCTCCATGATGGAGAAATGCAGCGGCGCCATCTGCGGGGCCACGATGGTGTGGGTCTCGCGCATGTCTTCGGTGAAGTACGGGCTTTCCGGACGCGGGGACTGCCGGAACTCCGGCGCCCTGCTCTCGCGGCGTTCCCGCACCGCGGCCAGCAGCGAACGGATGCGGATGCGGGCCGCCCCCAGCGACGCGCCTTCGTCGATCTTGATGAGCGTATGCAGGCGACCGTGATGGGTCAGCAGTTCCGCCACCTGGTCGCTGGTCACGGCATCGAGGCCGCAGCCGAAGGACGTGAGCTGCACCAGCTCCAGCAGGGGACGCTCGCAGACCAGGGCCGCGGCCCGGTACAGACGGGAGTGGTAGCTCCACTGGTCCACCACGCGCAAAGGATCGCGCAGCACGCCCAGATGGGCCACGCTGTCCTCGCTGAGCACGGCCGCGCCCAGCGACGCGATGTAATCCGGCAGGCCATGATGCACGGCAGGGTCCGCATGGTAGGGACGGCCGCACAGCACGATGCCCAGCCCCCGTTCACGTTCCACCTGGGCCAGGATGCGTTCGCCCTCGGCCCGCAGTTCGGCACGATAGGCCTCCTGCTCGGCACGGGCCGCATGGGCCGCCTCCCACAATTCCAGCTTGGGCAGGCCCAGCACTTCGTGCAGGCGGTCCACCAGGGTGTTCAGATGCTCCAGCGAGACGAAGGGCGTGTACAGATGCGCGCCCAGCTCCCGCACCTCGTCGGTGTTCAGGCGGATGACCTCGGGATAGCCGGAGACCACGGGGCAGTTGTAGCCCCGCACCGAGGTATCCTGCCCTTCACGCGGCAGACAGGGGAAGAAGATCTCCCGCACGCCCTGGCGCAGCAGGGCCGTCACATGGCCGTGGGCCAGCTTGGCGGGATAGCAGACCGTCTGGGACGGCATGGACGAAAGCCCCAGATCGTACAGCTCCTTGCCCGATGCCGGGGAAAGCTCCACCCTGTAGCCCAAGCGGGTGAAAAAGGTGAACCAGAAGGGATAGTGCTCGTAGATGTTGAGCACACGGGGGATGCCCATGCGGCCGCGGGGGGCCTGCTCCGGCTCCAGCGGCTGGTAGCGGAACAGGCGCCGGGCCTTCCAGGCGTAGATGTTGGGCATGACCGGGACATCGTCCTGCGAATCCCCCATGCCGCCGCGTTCGCAGCGGTTGCCGGACACGAAGCGGTGCCCGTTGGAGAAACGATGCACCTTGAGCAGACAATGGTTGCCGCAGCCACGGCAGCGCACGGACTTGGTCGTGATCTCCAGCGAGCGCAGCCCGGCGGAACTCAGGGGCGTGCGCTCCTCCTGTCCGGCACAGCGGCGCAGGGCCAGCAGGGCCGCGCCGTACGCGCCCATGAGCCCGGCGATGTCGGGACGGCTGACCTCGCGTTGCAGCAGGTTTTCCATGACGCGCAGCAGGGCGTCGTTCATGAAGGAACCGCCCTGCACCAGCACGCGTTCGCCCAGCTCGTCGGGCGTGCGCAGGCGCAGCACCTTGTACAGGGCATTGCGGATGACGGCATAACAGAGCCCGGCCGCGATGTCGCCAATGGAGGCGCCTTCCTTCTGGGCCTGCTTGACCTTGGAGTTCATGAACACCGTGCAGCGCGAGCCCAGATCCACGGGATGGCGGGCAAAGAGCGCGGCCTGCACGAATTCTTCCATGCTCAGGTTCAGGCTTTGGGCAAAGGTCTCCAGAAAGGCCCCGCAACCGGCGGAACAGGCTTCATTGAGGGTCACGCCCGCGATGCAGCCCTGCCGGACCTTGAGGCATTTCATGTCCTGGCCGCCGATGTCGATGACATAGGTGGCGTCCGGTACCAGACGGCAGGCCGCCTTGAGGTGGGCCACGGTCTCCACTTCGGAGATGACGGAGCCCAGGGCAGCCCGGGCGTAGTCGGCGCCGTAGCCCGTGGCCGCACTGGCCTGTATCCAGGCACCGGCGGGCAGACGGTCCACCAGATCGGCCGCATAGGGCAGCAGCCCGGCCAGCGGATCGCCCTGGTTGCGCTGGTACCAGGTGTCCAGCACGGCACCGTTGATGTCCACCAGCACGGCCTTGACCGTGGTGGAGCCCAGGTCAACGCCCAGATAGAGCGGGCCCGAGGCCTCGGCCAGCCGGCCGCGCGGCGCGGCGTCCTGACGGTGACGGTCGAGGAAATCGTGGTATTCGGCTTCGGAATCGAACAGGGGCGGCAGGCTGGCGCTGGTCTCGCCCTCAAACGTACGGGTGCGGGCGCGTTCGGCCAGTTCGGCCACGCTCACGGGCGCGGAAGCCACGGGCCGCCCCATGCCGGGGATGTCCACCAGGCTCAGGGCCGTACCGCGCGCCACCACGTACTGGGCGTCCGGCACATCCACCACGTCTTCGGGAGCCATGTGCAGGGTCTCCACAAAGCGGGCCTTGAGCTGGGGCAGGAAATGCAGGGGCCCGCCCAAAAAGGCGACCTTGCCGCGGATGGGGTGGCCGCAGGCCAGGCCGCCGATGGTCTGTTCCACCACGGCCTGGAAGATGGAGGCCGCCAGATCCTCGCGGGGCGCGCCTTCGTTGAGCAGGGGCACCACGTCGGTCTTGGCGAAGACGCCGCAGCGGGACGCGATGGGATAGATGGTGGTGTGGCGCGCGGCCAGGGCATCGAGACCGGCCGCATCGGTATCCAGCAGGCTGGCCATCTGGTCGATGAAGGCCCCGGTACCGCCGGCACAGGCCTCGTTCATGCGCAGATTGTCCGAACCGTCGGAAAAATAAAGGATCTTGGCGTCCTCGCCCCCCAGTTCCACAGCCACGTCGGTCTGCGGCGCCAGGACGGCGATGGCCCGCGACGTGGCCAGTACCTCCTGCACGAAAGGCAGCTCCAGGGCCTGCGCCAGCCGCAGGGCCGCAGAGCCCGTCATGGCCGGACGCACCACCAGACCGGGCCGCCGTTCGGCCAGATCCTCCAGCAATATGCGCAAGGTCGCGCGCACCGCCGCGCCATGACGTTCATAACGGGCTTCCAGCAGCGTGCCCCGCGCATCCACCAGGGCCAGCTTGACCGTGGTGGAGCCTGCATCGAGCCCGAGATACAAAGCTTCTTCCATTACCTGATTCCCCCGCTTCTGCCGGATAAATCTCGTCTATCGTCTTTCGTCGTATCCGGTCCCGCACCCGGCCCCTGCCGAGCGGGCGCGCCACTTGGCCGCGGCATCGTCCAGCCCGGCAAAGATGAAGTCCTTGACCATCTGGTCAAGGGACGCGCTTTTTTCTGCCAGGTTCGGGAACAGACTGTTGGCAAAGGCCGGATCCAGCATGATGAGCATCATGCAGGTCCCCATGGAACTGGCGATGCAGCAGTCCAGCTGGGAGGCCTCCTGCGGGATGCCGGTGATCTCGCTCAGCAGGCCGCGCAACAACCGGGCTTTGGGATGCACCTTTTCCTGCAGGAAAGGATCCACAAAGCCCGCCGGCGAAAAAAACTCCCGTGCCAGCACCCGCACATGCCAGCTGCGCGGCCCGTGCAGATGGGCCAGCAGCTCGTCCAGCGTACGCGAAAGCTTTTCGCGCGCCGTGCCCTCCGCCAGGATCTGGCGCAGGCGCTCCAGCGTGAAGAGACGGTCATGGGCCTCGGCCAGCACGGCCGCATACAGCCCTTCGCGGCTGCCGAAATGATAATTGACCGCCGCCATATTCACATGGGCCCGTTCACAGACCTGTTTGCTGGTCATGTTGGCATAGCCGCACTCGGCCGCCAGCTGCCCTGCCGATTCCAGTATCCGGGCCCGGGTCAGATCCCCGTCACCGCGCTTGCCGCGCTCGTGCCCCCCGTGGGAAATACTGCCCATTACCGCCTCATAGTGCTAAAGTTCCATTATCCAATCAAGAATATTTCCTGCCATGTTCAAAAAACGTTAACGAATTAAAATTCAAATTTCAATTATTTTTCTTGCCGCCGGGATCAGCATCGCGGCGTGGCAAACGGATAAAAAGAAGGCCCCGCGGCATGGTGCCGCAGGGCCTTCCAGAACGTCAGCGCTGGATGCGCCGCCGTACGGCTTCGGCATCCAGACCATGCAGATGGTGCACGCGTATCAGGTAACACAGGGCCCCGAAGCCCAGGGCCACGATATAGGAGATCCAGAAGCCCGCAGGCCCCATGGCCGGGACGATCCAGTCCGTACGGGCCAGCGTGAAGCCCAGGGGCAGGCCGATGATCCAGTAGGAGGTGAAGCAGACCAGCGAGATGATGCGGGTATCGTTGTAGGCACGCAGGATGCCGATACTGATGGTCTGCAGGGCGTCCACCAGCTGGTAGCAGGAACCGAGCAGCAGCAGGCTCATGGCCAGGGCCGTCACGGCGGGATCGTCGTTATAGATGTGCACGATCTGCTCGCGGAACAGGGCCGTGCAGGCCGCGATGATCAGCGAGGAGACCGCGCCCATGCACAGGGCCGTGCGGGCCGAAAGACGGGCCCGGCCCAGACGCCCGGCCCCCACGCTCTGCCCCACCCGGATGGCCGCCGTGATGTTCAGCGACAGGGGCAGCATGAAGACCATCCCGGCAAAGTTCATGGCGATCTGGTGCCCGGCCACGATGACCTTGCCCAGCGGTGCCAGCAGCAGTGCGGAAAGTGCGAACAGCGAGACCTCGAAGAACACGGCCAGCGCACCGGGCAGGCCGATGCGCAGGATGCGCCAGATCAGGGGAAAGTCGAAACGGCACGGCACCGGCTCGGGCGTATAGGGAGCGGCCAGGGGGCTGGCGTCATCACGGGCGCGGGCCTCGCAGCCGCAGGCAGGGGCCGTGCGCGGCAGCAGCAGGGGCAGGAACAGGGGATGCAGATCCCGGTACTGGGCATCCCGGCGCACGTAGTAGATCATGCAGGCGGCCATGAACCAGTAGCACAGGGCGGTGGCCACGCCGCAGCCCACGGCCCCCAGCTGGGGCAGGCCCAGCTTGCCGTAGATGAGCACATAGTTGCAGGGCACGTTGAGCGCCAGCCCCAGGATGCCGATGATCATGGCCGGGCGCGTGCGGGCATAGCCTTCCAGAAAGCTGCGCACATTGACGAACAGCATGAAGCCCGGCAGGCCCCAGAGCATGGCGCGCAAGTAACCGCCGCCCAGGCGGGAAAGCTCCTCATCCAGCCCGAAGGACTGCAAATGCCAGGAGATGACGTAAAAGGCGGTCATCAGGATGGCGCTGATGACCAGCGTGAGCCAGATGCCCTGCCGCAGCAGGTGCGGGGTGCGCGAACGCTGCCCGCCGCCCACCAGATGGGCGCTCATGGCCGGCAGGGAAAGCAGGCAGCCGATGCCCAGCAGGGAAAGAGGGTTCCAGATGGAACCGGCCACCGCCACGGCAGCCATGTCCGCCGTGCTGGCCTGACCGGTCATGGCCGTGTCTACGAAGTTCATGCCCATCTGTGACATCTGGGCCACAAATACAGGGAGGCCCAGAGCAACAAAGCGCCGGGCCTCGGACAACGAAAAGAACTGGTTCTGCATGGTCTCCCATCCGCAGCCGGAAATATCCGGTTACAAGACAAGCCCTTATGCCGGGCCGGAGGCAGGCGGGGCATCCTGCCGGCACAGCCGTGGCAGGGTACGGTCCGCGCCCCTCCTATACCTGCTCCCCCCTTGAATGACAAGCCCGCGCCATACCGGGAAATACCTTCCCGAAAAGCCGACCGCTTTTTCTTTGCCGGCACGGCCCGCAATGCCCCTGTCCTGCCGTGGCGGCACATGTTCCGTCATGGCAGGCACGTCCGTGAAGATGGGCCTTCAGCCACGCAAAAAAGGAGAGGCCTTGCCATGCCTCCCCTTCCCCGCGTGCGTATCCGGCTAAAATCCATCGCTCCCGCTCAGCGGCGGATGCGCTGGCGCACGGCCTCCGCATCCAGCCGGTGCAAGCGGCCCATGCGCAAACGGTACAGGCTGAAGCTCACCCACAGGGCCAGGCCGTAACCTATCCAGAAGCCGGTGGCGCCCATGGCGGGCACCAGCCAGTCCGTCCGGGCCAGGGTCCAGCCCGTGCCCAGCCCCACGATCCAGTAGGAGAACAGGCAGACGCCCAGGATGTAGCGGGTATCGTTGTAGGCGCGCAGCACACCGATGCTCACCGTCTGCAACGATTCCGGGATCTGGTTGACGGCGGCGAAGACCAGCAGGCCCACGGCCAGCCCCAGCACGGCGGGGTCCGAGTTGTAGATCTGGGCGATCTGCGGCCGCAGGCACAGGGTGGCCGTCATGGTCAGCAGGGCCAGGCCCAGCCCCAGGCACAGGGCCGTGCGGGCCGAAAGGCGGGCCCGTTCCAGACGCCCGGCCCCCAGGTTCTGCCCCACCCGGATGGCCACGGTGATGTTCAGCGACAGGGGCAGCATGTAGACGATGCTGGAAAAGTTCATGGCGATCTGGTGCCCGGCCACCACCACCTTGCCCAGCGGTGCCAGCAGCAGGGCCGTGACCGCGAACAGCGATGCCTCGAAACAGGCGGCCAGCGCACCGGGCAGGCCGATGCGGAAGATGCGCCAGACCAGCGGCCAGTCCACCCGCCGGACCTCGCCGCCCTCCCCTGCCGTACGCGGCAGCAGCAGGGGCAGGAACAGCGGCCCCAGCTTGCGGCAGCGTGCCTCGCGCCGGGCATACAGGGCCAGGGTCAGGCCCATGAACCAGTAGCACAGGGCGGTGGCAACGCCGCAGCCCACAGCCCCCAGCTGGGGCAGGCCCAGCTTGCCGTAGATGAGCACATAGTTGCAGGGCACGTTGAGCGCCAGCCCCAGCAGGCCCACGAGCATGGCCGGACGCGTGCGGGCATAGCCTTCCAGAAAGCCGCGTACGTTCACGAACAGCATCATGCCCGGCAGGCCGAAGAGCATGGCCCGCAGATACCCGGCCGCCAGCGGCGCCAGCTCGGCATCCAGGCCGAACAGCTCCAGATGGAGGGAAAGGAAGGCGAACACGCCCATAAGCACCAGCGACAGCAGGCTCGAAAGCCAGAGGCCCTGCCGCAGCAGATGCGGGGTGCGCTGCTGTTCGCCGCCGCCCACCAGATGGGCCATCATGGCGGGCAGGGACAAAAGGCAGCCCATGCCCAGCAGGGAAACCGGCACCCAGATGGAGCCCGAGACGGCCACGGCGGCTATGTCCGCCGTACTGGCCTGGCCGGTCATGGCCGTGTCCACGAAATTCATGCCCATCTGGGCGATCTGCGTCACCAGCACGGGCAGGCCCAGCGCCAGGAAGCGGCGGGCCTCATTGAGGGAAAAGAATCTGTTCTTGGTCATCATGTTCTGTGTTGGAGGCAAAAACAGGGCCGTTCCCTGCGGAACGGCCCTGAAAAGGCCCCGGCGGCATGACCGCACGAGGCCCCCGGATACGTACGAACAGGCCTGATGCGGCCCTGCTTTACAGGAAGAGCCCCGCCTCGGGCAGGCGCAGGCCCTGCATCTTCGCCGCGGTCTCCACCAGACGGGCGATGGCCTGACGGCCCGTTTCGCCCAGGTCACGGCTGTACTCGGTGACGAAGGTCTTGATGTGGGCCGAGGTCACGCTCTCGGCCAGCTCCTGCGCGTGTTCGCGGATGAATTCCGCCGAGGCGCGCGGGTTGGCATTGGCATAGTCCACGCTGGCCGTGATGGCCGCTTCGATGGCGCGGGCCAGCTCCACGGGCACGTCGCGGCGCACGGCGATGGCGCCCAGCGGCAGGGGCGCATGATAGGTGGCTTCCCACCACTGCCCCAGGTCCAGCAGCTTCACCAGGCCGCGGTCGGCATAGGTGAAACGGCCTTCATGGATGATGACGCCCATGTCCGCCTCGCCGGTGAGCACCGCATCCATGACATCGCTGAAGAGCATCTCTTCGCGCGGGCCCTGGAAGCCGCCGTGCAGGGTCAGCAGCAGGTTGGCCGTGGTCATGAGGCCCGGCACGGCCACGCGGGCCGTTTTCCATTTTTCTTCGGGCAGGTCCTCGCGGGCCACCACCAGCGGGCCGCAGCCCCAGCCCAGGGCGGCGCCCGAGGCCATGATGGCATAATCGTCCATGATGTAGGGCACCACGCCCAGCGAAAGTTTGGTCACCGGCAGCTTCTTCTGCCGGGCAAGGGCATTGAGCTCCTCCACGTCGGCCATGTGCGGCGTGAAGTGCGCCGGGGACGGCACCAGATGGTGCAGCAGGGCATGGAAGATATAGGTATCATTGGGACAGGGCGAAAGGCCCAGCGTCATGTTCTCCGCCACGGGACACCTCTCTTTGTTTGATCCGGCGTAACAGTTTGACAGGCAGCGAGACTGGAACATATACTGCGCTGTTCCGGCCTTCGGCCAATCATCATTTGAGGATAACCATTATGCTGGATGCTTCCTATTACGCAAGCCTCGGGCTTGCCGACGTTCTGGACAAGGTCCTTGCCGGCCAGCGCCTGAGCGCCGAAGACGGCATGGCGCTTTTCGCCTGCCCCGATATCACCGCCGTGGGCGCTCTGGCCCACCACGCGCGTTGCCGCATGCACGGGGACAAGACCTCGTATGTGGTCAACCGCCAAATAAATTATACCAATGTCTGCGTCAACGGCTGCGTGTTCTGCGCCTTCCGCCGCGACCGCGAAGAAGACCAGGGGGCCTTCTGCCTGAGCACCGAGGAAGTGCTGGAGCGTCTGCGCGCCGCTGACGCCACGCCCCTGCATCTGGACGAGCTGCACATCGTGGGCGGCTGCCATCCCACCCGTCCTTTCCAGTGGTTCCTGGACACCCTGCGCGCCGCGCGCGAGCTCAATCCCGACCTGCTCATCAAGGCCTTCACCCCGGTGGAGATCGCCCACTTCGCCAAGATGGAAGGCTGCTCCACCCTCGAAGTGCTGCAGCGCCTCAAGGAAGCCGGCCTGGTCATGATGCCCGGCGGCGGCGCCGAGATCTTCGACGAGGGCCTGCGCGCCCAGATCTGCCCCCACAAGGCCGGTTCCGCCGAGTGGCTGCGCATCTCCGGCGAGGCCCACAGCCTGGGCATCAAGACCAACTGCACCATGCTCTACGGTCATCTGGAGACCTACGCCATGCGCGTGGACCATCTCTGCCGCCTGCGCGAACAGCAGGACAAGAGCGGCGGTTTCACCTGCTTCATCCCCCTGCCCTTCCTGACCGAGAACAGCAAGCTCAAGCTGCCTGAAGAAAAGCTCGGCCCCGTGCGCGGTCTCGACCAGCTGCGCACCGTGGCCGTCTCGCGCCTGATGCTGGACAACATCCCCCACATCAAGGCCTACTGGATCATGATGGGCACCAAGCTGGCCCAGACGGCCCTCTGGTACGGCGCCGACGACCTGGACGGCACCGTGGTGGAAGAGCATATCGGCCATATGGCCGGTGCCGGTTCCGCCCAGGGCCTGACCCTCAAGGAACTGGAATTCATGATCCGTGAAGCGGGCTTCACGCCCGTGCGGCGCAACGCCATCTTCAATACCGTCCAGACCGAGGAGGCCCGCGCATGAGCGACCAGCAGTTCCGTCCGGCGCACAGCGCCTTTGACGAAAGCCCCGAAGTGAAGGAGGCCGCGGCCCTTTCCCTAGCCGGGAAGCGCCTGGACCGCGCCGCCGCCGAAGCCCTGTATTACGGCGCCTCTCTGCACACGCTGGCCCAGCTGGCCCACGCCATGCGCCTGCGCCTGCATCCCGAGCCCATCGTCACCTATGTGGGCGACCGCAACATCAACTATTCCAACGTCTGCGTCTGCGCCTGCCGCTTCTGCGCCTTCTTCCGCGCGCCCGAATCCGGCGAAGGCTACGTCATCACCCGCGAGGAGATGGCCCGGAAGATCGACGAGACCCTGCGCCTGGGCGGCACCCAGATCCTGCTGCAGGGCGGGCACCATCCCGACCTGCCCCTGGAATGGTACGAAGACCTGCTGCGCTGGATGCGTGCCACCTGGCCCAGCCTGCACATCCATGCCTTCTCCCCGCCGGAGATCTTCTTCTGGTCGCAGAAGTTCGGTCTGAGCGTGGACGAGGTCATCTCCCGCCTCAAGGCCGCCGGTCTGGACTCCATCCCCGGCGGCGGCGCCGAGATCCTCCAGAACGATGTCCGCGCCCAGGTCTCGCCCAACAAGTGCAGCGCGGACCAGTGGCTCTACGTCATGGAACGCGCCCACAACCTGGGCATGCGCACCACCGCCACCATGATGTTCGGCCATGAGGAAGAGCCCCGCCACCGTCTGGACCACCTCTTCGCCGTGCGCGAGGTACAGGACAGGACCCACGGCTTCACCGCCTTCATCCCCTGGACCTTCCAGCCCGCCCATACCCGCATCAACGTGACGGCCCCCCTGCCCGCGCCCGCCTATCTGCGCCTGCTGGCCGTGTCGCGCCTGGTGCTGGACAATATCCCCAACATCCAGTCCTCCTGGGTGACCATGGGGCCCGAAGTGGCCCAGCTGGCCCTCTTCTACGGTGCCAACGACTTCGGCTCGCTCATGATCGAGGAGAACGTGGTGGCCGCCGCCGGCGTGTCCTACCACCTGACCCGTCATGAGATCCACAAGATCATCCGTGCCGCCGGCTTCACCCCCGTGCAGCGCACCATGAACTACACCCCTGTGGATCCTCAGCTCGAAGACTAGCTGACCATAAAAAGATGATGCGAGGGGGAGGCCCCCCTTTTGTGAACAAAAGGTGCGGCCTCCCCCTCGCGCTCCCCCTCCACGCCAAAAAACTTTGCCCGGATCTGTCCTTTTCCCGCAGGCTCGGACATCGTGTATTGGTGTGAAAAACGGGAAAAAAGCCCAGCAGGTTCTGCCGGTCCACCAGTGCGGCGGGCGTAGGATATGCCCTCAGGTACCGGGAGATCCCCGCAGACAAAAAGATACGGAAAAGCGGACATGGCCGTGATGGTCATGTCCGCTTTTTTTGCCGGCAGCATTCCGTCAGCGGAAGCTCTGCCGCGACACGGCGTGTCTTCCGCGCCTGCAACGACGAAGCGCTGCCGGGGCACTGGGAAGGACTCCTTTTCCGGACCGGCTGAAAGGACATGCTGCCGCTTTCAGCCGGAACCCAGCCTTGCGTGGGCCTTTTGGGGAAAAGGAGACCAGGGAGAGCCATCGGCCCGCAGGGTGCCACCGGATACCGGCCCTCAGGACGTATGCCGCGACGGGGAGGAGGATCCGTCGCTGCGCAGGAGACTCCGGTACCGGCAGCAGGGACAATGGCCCCCTGTCTCACATTGTTTCTTTAGATCTCGCTTTCCGGGATACCGCAGGCCCGGGCCACGCCCGCACCGTAGGCGGGGTCGGCCTTGGCGCAATGACGGATATGGCGCAGCTTGATCTCGCGGGGCGCGTCGCCCAGGGCGCGGGCCGTATTGCCGAACAGCTCTTCCTGCTGTTCCGGCGTCATCACGCGGAACAGCTTGCCGGGCTGCTCGAAGTAGTCGGCATCATCGCAGGGATAGTCCCAGCGGTCCGCATCGCCGCTGATCTTCAGGGGCGGCTCGCTGAAGTCGGGCTGTTCCTGCCAGGCACCCGTGCTGTTGGGCTCATAGCTGGTATAACTGCCGTAGTTGCCGTCCACCCGCATGGCGCCGTCCCGGTGGAAGCTGTGGTAGGGACAGCGGGGACGGTTCACCGGGATCATGTTGTGGTTGACCCCCAGGCGGTAACGCTGGGCATCTCCATAGGAGAACAGACGGCCCTGCAGCATCTTGTCGGGCGAGACGCCGATGCCGGGCACCAGATTGGCGGGATTGAAAGCCGCCTGCTCCACCTCGGCAAAGTAGTTCTCGGGATTGCGGTTCAGTTCCAGCACGCCCACTTCGATGAGGGGATAATCCTTGTGGTACCAGACCTTGGTCAGGTCAAAGGGATGATAGGGCAGCTTTTCGGCGTCCTCCTCGGGCATGATCTGGAAATACAGGGTCCAGCGGGGGAAGTCGCCCTTTTCGATATGCTCGTACAGATCGCGCTGGTGGCTGTCCCGGTCACGGCCGATGAGTTCCTGCGCCTCGGCATCGGTGAGGTTCTTGATGCCCTGCTGGGTCTTGAAATGGAACTTGACCCAGAAGCGCTTGTTCTCCGCATTGATGAGGCTGTAGGTGTGGCTGCCGAAACCGTGCATGTGGCGGTACGACGCCGGGATGCCGCGATCGCTCATGACCACGGTGATCTGGTGCAGGGCTTCGGGCAGCAGGGTCCAGAAGTCCCAGTTGTCCGTGGCGCTGTGCATGTTGGTGCGCGGGTTGCGCTTGACCACATGGTTCAGGTCGGGGAACTTGAGCGGGTCACGCAGGAAAAAGACCGGCGTGTTGTTGCCCACCATGTCCCAGTTGCCCTGGTCCGTGTAGAATTTGACGGCAAAGCCGCGGATGTCGCGTTCCGCGTCCGCTGCGCCGCGCTCGCCGGCCACAGTGGAGAAACGGACGAAGACTTCGGTCTGCTTGCCGACCTCGGCAAAGAGCGAGGCCTTGGTATACTGAGTGACGTCATGCGTCACCGTGAACGTCCCGTAAGCACCGGAGCCCTTGGCGTGCATGCGCCGCTCCGGGATGACCTCACGGTCGAAATGGGCCAGTTTTTCCTGGAACCAGACATCCTGCATCAGCATGGGGCCGCGCGGACCGGCAGTCAGGGCATGATTGTTATTGGCTACCGGCGCACCGGCACTGGTGGTCAGGCGGTCATTTTTATCAGTCATATGCTTTCTCCTTGGTTTGCGCACCTGGTTGGTGCAGTGACAGCCTCCCCCCAGGAGGTATCGTAAGGAAAGAAATGCCATGACCGGCAACTTTTGTAAATAGGAATTATTACTATTTAGTTATTTTCTTACTTTTTCCGCCGGATCTCCCTCGGGCAGCGGGCAGCCGCCCGCATGTCACGCCGCACGCCACGCGGGCCAGTGCCCCGCACGCAGGACTAGTGCTGCAACACCAGCAGGCCGATGCGGGCCAGACGTCCGTCTTCACTGCCGTGGGCACCGCCGACCCCGATACCGCCCACCACCACATTTTCCAGGATGACGGGGATACCGCCTTCCATAAGGGAGAAATTGGGGTCGAGATAACGGATGTCCGAGGGGATGGAGCCGTCCCGTATGCCACGGGCTATGGCGACCGTCTCGCGCTTCTGGGAGGCCGCCGTGTAGGCTTTTTTGTAACTGGCGTTGAGCGTATGCACACCGGCGTGATGGTCGCGCAGCACCGCCAGTATCTGGCCGGAGCGGTCCACCACGGTCACGGTGACGGCATGCCCGCTCTCGCGGGCCTCATGCATGACCACCTCGACCATGGCCTGGGCCTGTTCACCCGTCAGGACAGGCTCACGCACGATGGCGCCCGCGGTCTCGTTTTCCAGTGCTGCAGCCATGACCGGAATCCCCCCAAGCAGCGTACCTGCCAGCAATACGAGAAAAAAACGTTTGAACATGACTCACCTGCTTTTTTCCATCATATACAGGAAGGCCAAGGGACGTCAAAACGCCTGCCCCCGCCCTTTCCTTTTTGGCGGCGGCCTGTTATGCAGCATTCCGGGATGCGTCCGCACGGGTGCCTCCCTTCCCACTGCCCCCGGACAGCCCACCAAGAAACGGCCGCTCTGCGGCCAGGAGGAATGCCATGTCCAGTGAACCCGGTCTGCCCGCTGATGCCCTGCGCATGGGCCGTATCGGCTACCTCAACGTCCTGCCCATCTATCATCCCCTGGAAGCGGGCATCATCCCCCACGATTTCGAGATCATCTCCGGGCCGCCCGCCGTCCTCAACAACATGATGGCCCGGGGCGAGCTGCACATCTCCTCCAATTCCTGTTTCGAATACGCCATGCGCCCCGAGCGCTACCATTTGGTGGAGGATCTTTCCATCGGCTCCCACGGCAATGTCATGAGCGTGCTGCTCATGTCCCGCCGCCCTGTGGAACAGCTGGGCGGCCAGACCATCCTCATCAGCGGCGAGACCCACACCTCCGTGGCCCTGCTGCGCCTGCTCATGAAGGACCACTACCACTGCGACGTGAACTACGTCACCGGCGCCGTCACGCCCACCCTGGGCACGGACAGGGCCCCCGAAGCCTTCCTGGCCATCGGGGACGAAGCCCTGCGCCTGCGCAACCATCCTGACTATCCCTACCGTCTCGACCTGGCCGATGCCTGGGTGGAATGGACCGGCCTGCCCTTCATCTTCGGGGTCTGGGTGGTCAGCCACGACGCCGTGCAGAAAAAGCTTTTCCACAGCGACCCCGGCGCGCTCATGCGTCAGGGCCGTGACTGGGGCCTCTCCCATATGGATGTCATCCTCGACCTCACCGGCCACGGTTGCCCCCTGTCCCGCGAGGAACTGACCGTCTATTACAACGAAGGCCTGACCTTCAGCCTGGGAGAACGCGAACTGCAGGGCCTCAGCCTCTTCTACCGCAAGCTGGCCGACGCCCGCATGATCCCCGGCGTGCCTCCCCTGCGCTTCTTCCACATGTAAGCAAGTTTTTTGGGGGAAGGAGGGACCTTGCCCTGCTGTCGATGCCCGTAGCTCCCTTCGTCGCAACGGGCACGGCCTGCGGCCGCCTTCGGTCGCCGGCTTGCGCGCAAAGGTCCCTCCTTCCCCCAAGCCCCCATCCTCCTCCCAACGCGCTTTATGCAGGAGGATGGACTCCCCGGTACGACGCCGGACAGCCCCCATTGCCGGTCCCCCGGCAAAAATGGCCAAGACAAGCACGGCTCTCTGACAAAGAGGCCTGCGCCCAAAACAAAAACGCGGAAGGCACTCTGCCCTCCGCGTTTTTGTTTTATACCGGACATCCGTTCAAAGGTACGCTGCGCACGCACGGCACGCCATACGCACCAAAAACAGGAAGAGGAAGGCACAATGCCTTCCTCTTCCTGTTTTCCCGGTCCACGGGCCGTTGTCCGCTCCCCACCGTCCAGCGGCGGGGACCAGCGGCCCCACCTAAAAAAAGTTTTTTGGAAGGGGGTGCGGGGGAGAACCTTTTGTCCACAAAAGGTTTCCCCCGCTCAAATCCCCCCTACTATCAGCTTATTGCGGTGCAGCGGCACTGCTGTCCTTGTCGCTCTTGCCGGCGCGCAGGCTGAGATACAGCGGCTGGGCTGTGGCGCGACCGGAAAAGATCTCTTCCACGGAAGCGGCCAGGGCATGGGGCAGGACTTCGTCCACATGGTCCATGAAGACGATCTCCAGATCTTCCAGCACCTCGGCGGGCACTTCCTTGAGATCCTTTTCGTTGTCATGCGGCATGAGGACCTTCTTGATGCCGCTGCGGCGGGCAGCCAGCAGCTTTTCCCGCAGGCCGCCGATGGGCAGCACGCGGCCGCGCAGGGAGATCTCGCCGGTCATGGCCACATCGTTGCGCACCGGGATGCCCAGCAGGGCCGAGGTGATGGACGTGGCCAGGGTGATGCCGGCCGAGGGGCCGTCCTTGGGCGTGGCGCCGTCGGGCACATGCACATGGATGTCCACCTTGCGGTGGAAACGCGGGTCAAGGCCCAGGATCTCGGCGCGGGAACGCACATAGGTCAGGGCCGCACGGGCGGACTCGGTCATCACGTCGCCCAGCTGGCCGGTGATGACCACCTGCCCAGAACCGGACATGAGGCTGGTCTCCACCATCAGAATCTCGCCACCGCGCTGGTTGTAGGCCAGACCGGCGCAGACGCCCACCTGGGACTCGCTCTCGCGCTCCTCGTGGCGATACTTCTTGACGCCGAGGAAGGAAGCCAGGTTCTGGCGGGAGATGCTCACGCACTTGTCCAGATCGTTGTCCTCCACCAGACGGATGGCGGTCTTGCGGCACAGGGCGGCGATCTCGCGCTCCAGATTGCGCACGCCCGCTTCACGGGTGTAGGAACGGATGATCTCCAGGATGGCGCCGTCGGACAGCGCGATGTTCTCCGGCTTCAGGCCGTGTTCCTTCACCTGTCGCGGCAGCAGGAAGTTGCGGGCGATCTGGCGCTTTTCCGTCTCCAGATAGCTGTTGAGCTCGATGATCTCCATGCGGTCCAGCAGCGGTGCCGGGATGGTATCCAGCGAGTTGGCCGTGGTGATGAAGAATACCTTGGAGAGGTCGTACTCCAGATCCAGATAGTGGTCCATGAAGGTGTTGTTCTGTTCCGGGTCCAGCACTTCCAGCAGGGCCGAGGCCGGGTCGCCCCGGAAGTCCGAGGTCATCTTGTCGATCTCGTCCAGGCAGAACAGGGGGTTGCTGCTCTTTACCCGTTTCAGGGACTGGATGATCTTGCCGGGCAGGGCGCCCACATAGGTACGGCGATGCCCGCGGATCTCGGCCTCGTCACGCACGCCGCCCAGGGAAAGGCGCACGTATTCGCGTCCCGTGGCCCGGGCCACGCTCTTGGCCAGCGAGGTCTTGCCCACGCCTGGCGGGCCCACGAAGCAGAGGATGGGACCGCGCAGGCCGTTGGATAGCTTCTGCACGGCCAGATATTCCAGGATGCGGTCCTTGGGCTTTTCCAGACCGAAGTGGTCGCCTTCAAGGATGGCACGGGCCTTTTCGATGTCGATATCGATCTCTTTGAGGTCGTTCCAGGGCAGATCCAGCAGCCAGTCCACATAATTGCGCACCACGGTGTATTCCGCGGCCGAGGGCGGCATGCTGCGCAGCTTGCGCAGTTCGGACTGGCAGCGCTCGCGGGCTTCCTGCGGCATGTTGCGGCCTTCGAGCTTCTTTTCCAGCTCGTCCACTTCCGCCTGGGGATCGTCCTCGCGGCCCATCTCCTTGTTGATGGCCTTGAGCTGCTCGCTAAGGTAGTACTCGCGCTGGTTGCGCTCCATCTGCACCTTGACGCGGTTCTTGATGCGCTTTTCCACCGAGGCCAGGGCCACTTCGCCCTGCAAAAGCTCGTACACGCGCTCCAGGCGCTCGGTGACGTCGGCGATCTCCAGCACTTCCTGCTTCTTGCGGTAATCCACCTTGAGGTGGGGCACCACGGCGTCGGCCAGCGGCCCCGCATCGCGCAGGGCCATGATGGACATGAGCGCTTCCTGGGTCAGCTTCTTGTTGTTCTTGGCGTACTCTTCCAGCGCTTCCTGCACGGTACGCACCAGGGCCTCGCGCTCTTCGGGGCGGCTCTCGCTTTCCGGCACGGTGCAGAGCATGGCCATCAGGCAGTTGTCCTCTTCGCGCAGCTCCGTCCAGCGGGCACGGTGCAGGCCTTCGAACAGCACCTTGATGGTGCCGTCGGGCAGGCGCAGCATCTGCAGGACCTTGCAGACGACCCCCACGGGGCTCAGATCATCGGCGCCGGGCTTCTCCACATCGGGCTCGCGCTGGGCCACCAGGAACATCTGCTTGTTGTAGCCGGACTGGGCCAGTTCGATGGCCTTGATGGAGGCTTCGCGCCCCACGAAAAGCGGCATGATGGTACGCGGCAGCATGACCACTTCGCGCAGGGGCATGACCGGCAGCTCGGCAAAAAAGCGCGCTTCGCGCTGGAATTCGGACATAGTGTACCTCGTAAAAGGGCCGCGCGGGCGGCCCGCTCAGCCGTCGGGACGGCCGGGCCGGATGGCCCCGTATATCGTTGAAAGGGGAAGGATCCCTTCTGCCTGCGGCAAAAGCGGATGCTTCCCCCCTTTCAGATCTTGTGACAGCCTGCCCGGGGGCAGGCCCCGGCAAGGTGCGACCGGCAGCAGCAGGCGGGAGCGTCTCCACGCCGTGCGACCATGCCGGAAGCCGGGCTAGTTCAGGCTGGTATCGGCAGCAGCGCCTTCGGCGCTTTCGTCATACAGCAGCACCGGCTCCTTGCCCTTTTCGATGACGGCCCGGTTGATGAGGCATTCCTTGACACCGGGCATGGAGGGCAGGCGGAACATGATGTCCAGCATGGTGCGCTCCATGACGTTGCGCAGGCCGCGCGCGCCGGTCTTGCGCTCGATGGCCCGGGCCGCGATGGCCTTGAGGGCATTGGGCGTGAAGCGCAGCTGCACGTGGTCCAGTTCGAACAGCTTCTGGTACTGGCGCACCAGGGCGTTCTTGGGCTCGGTCAGGATACGCACCAGATCGGCCTCGTCCAGATCGTCCACATGGGTGATGATCGGGATACGGCCCACGAATTCGGGGATCAGACCGAACTTGACCAGGTCCTGGGGCTGGATCTTTTCCAGCAGCTCGCCCAGGGGCATCTCCTTCTTGGAGCAGACCTGGGCGCCGAAGCCCATGGAGCTGCCGCTCATGCGGGAGCCCACGATCTTGTCCAGGCCCACGAAGGCACCGCCCACGATGAACAGGATATTGCTGGTATCCATGCGGATGAATTCCTGCTGGGGATGCTTGCGGCCGCCCTTGGGCGGGATGTTGGCCTCGGTACCTTCGATGATCTTGAGCAGGGCCTGCTGCACGCCTTCACCGGACACGTCACGGGTGATGGAGGGGCCGTCGCTCTTGCGGGAGATCTTGTCGATCTCGTCGATGTAGATGATGCCCTTGCTGGCGGCTTCGATGTCGTAGTCGGCATTCTGCAGCAGCTGCACCAGGATGTTCTCCACATCCTCGCCCACGTAACCGGCTTCGGTCAGGGTCGTGGCGTCGGCGATGGCAAAGGGCACGCGCAGCACCTTGGCCAGGGTCTTGGCCAGCAGGGTCTTGCCGCTGCCGGAGGGACCCACCAGCAGGATGTTGCTCTTTTCCAGTTCCACGTCATCGCCCAGGGCATCGGCGAAGAAGACGCGCTTGTAGTGGTTGTGCACGGCCACGGAGAGGATCTTCTTGGCCTCGGTCTGGCCGATGACGTATTCATCCAGGCGGGCCTTGATCTCCTGCGGCGAGAGCAGGCGCTCGTCGGCCTCCTCCACCTGCTGCTGGACCTTGTCGCGGGCGATGATGTCACCGCAGGCGCGCACGCAGTTGTCGCAGATGCAGGCGTTGTCCTGCACGATAAGGTTGTTCACCTCCAGCTCGCTGCGTCCGCAGAAGGAGCAGCGCAGCGGTTCCTGTCCGGAATTCTTGCTGTTGGACATAGACTAGTTTTTCTCCGTCATATCGCTGCGCGATACCAGTACCCGGTCGATGATGCCGAATTCGAGGGCCTGTTCGGGGGTGAGGAAATTGTCGCGTTCCGTGGCCCGGACCACCTCGTCGTAGCTCTTACCGGTGTTCTCGGCCAGCATGGTGTTCAGGCGTTCCTTGATGCGCAGCATCTCGCGGGCGTGGATGTCCACATCCGTGGCCTGGCCCTGGAAGCCGCCCAGCGGCTGGTGGATCATGATCTGGCTGTTGGGCAGTGCGTAGCGCATGCCCTTCTGCCCGGCAGCCAGCAAAAATGCCCCCATGCTGGCGGCCCGGCCCATGCACACCGTGCTGACGGGCGCGGTGATGTAACGCATGGTGTCGTAGATGGCCAGACCGGCGGTCACGGAGCCGCCGGGAGAATTGATGTACAGGTTGATCTCCTTCTCCGGATCCTGGGATTCCAGGAACAGGAGCTGGGCGCAGACAAGGGAGGCCACAGTGTCGTTCACTTCGCTGCTCAGCAGGATGATGCGATCCTTGAGCAGGCGGGAATAAATATCGTAGGCACGTTCGGAACGGCCCGTGGTTTCGATGACCATGGGGACGAGGGACATGAAAACCTCTCTGTGAGTTAAACCGTATAAATTCGACGCCGCCGCGACGGGAGAACCGCCGCGGCGTACGTCAAAAGCGGACGACGAAGCGTCGCCGGAAAGGTGCGGGAAACATCTGCACCATGGTGCAGACATCGCTCGCTTTAGTTGTTTTCTTCAGTCTTTTCAGCAGCCTTAGGCTCCACTTCCTTCACCTGGGCCTTGGCGTAGATGGCGTCCATGGCCTTGTCGGCCAGGATGCGGTCACGCAGGGTGAAGATCATGCCGCTCTTTTCATAGGCTTCGCGAACCTGCTTGAAGTCTTCGCCGCTGCGCATGCACAGCTGGTAGAGCTGGGCATTGACTTCCTGCTCGTTCACATCCAGGCCTTCCTTCTTGGCGATGGCCAGCAGCAGCACCTGCATGCGGGTGATCTCTTCGGCCTGGGGCTGGACTTCCTTCAGCAGTTCTTCTTCGGTCTTGCCCAGGGAATCCAGGCTCTTGCCCTGGCGTTCCATGCGGGCGCGCATGTCGGCCAGCAGGGTGCGGGCCTGCACGTCCACCATGCTGGGCGGCAGTTCGAATTCCACCATCTTCACCAGCTTGTCCAGCATGGACTTCTGGGCGGAACCCTTGTTCAGGTTGTAGCGGCTGGAGCGGTAGCTTTCGCGGATGCCGGCCTTGAGCTTTTCCACGTTTTCCACGCCCACGGCCTTGGCCAGTTCGTCATCCACGGCGGGCAGCTGACGTTCCTTAATGGCATGCACCTTGACCTTCATGGTCACGGTCTTGCCGGCCAGGTCCTTGGCCAGGAAATCTTCGGGGAAGGTGATGTCGCCTTCGGCTTCGCAACCCAGCTTGATGGTCTTGACCAGGTTTTCGAAATCTTCCAGGGCCTGCTTTTCGCCCAGGGCCAGATCGAAGCCGTCAGCCTTGATGCCTTCCAGGGGCTGGCCGTTTTCGTAGGCGCAGAAGTCGATGTTGGCCACCTGGCCGTCCACGGCCGGGCCGTCGCCGTCCACGGGCACCAGCTTGGCGCGGTCGCGGCGGATGCGTTCCACCACTTCTTCCACTTCAGCGTCGTCCACGATGGTCTTTTCCTGCTCCACTTCCATGCCTTCGTAGGGGGGCAGATCGAAGGTGGGCAGCACTTCGAACTCGATGCTGTAGTTCATGCCCTTGCCGCGTTCCATGACAGGCTCGCCGTCCACCATGTTGATACCGGAGACGGGGGTCACGTCCAGCTTGGACATCACTTCATTGATGTGCACGTTGACGAGGTCCTGACGGGCCTCTTCATAGATGCGGTCGCGGAAACGCTGTTCGATGACGGAAGCGGGCACCTTGCCCTTGCGGAAACCGTCAATCTGCACAGACGTCTTGTACAGGGCGACAGCGCCCATGATGGCGGCTTCCACTTCCTTGGGATCAGTGGTGATGGCAACCTTTTTCTTGACCGGGGACAAATCTTCAACAGTATATTCCACGAGGCGCTCCTTTAACGAAAAGTCTCTTTTTTCCGCCGCGCCCCGGGGATGCCCCGAAGACGACCGCGACCTGGGCCGCACGGCAGTTCTCTGAATGATGATGCGGTGCAGAACACGCATCATCCGGCATGGCGAGCGACTCGCCAGCCACGACAATCGCTTCTCATAGCCCAAAGAAGGGCGGATTTCAAGCGGCTGGACGCCGGTCTCCCGGCAGCTCTCTGCCGTCAAAGATAAGCACGGAAGCGTGCCGGTCAAGATGAAAAGCCGTCCTTTGGCGAAACGGTGAAGAAGGCAGCAGGAGGCGCTCAGGTACAGGCAGAAAGAGGTGAAGGAACAGGGCCGCGGTCTGATGCGGTATGGCCCGTGATGCCACGGCAAGAAGGGATGGACGGAGGATACCCCTTGGCCGGCTCGCCGCAGGCCGGACGGGGAAGGAATATGCAGCAGCATGGCCAGGGAGGACTGCTGCCTGCGCGCTGCTGTGGAGGAATGGAGCTGCTCTGGCTTCCTCTCTGCGCCGGACAAGGAAGGCTTCCTGCACAACAGCCCTCAAAACAAAGACGTCCCACAGCCATGCCGGGGACGTCCTTGCAAATTCTGGTGCGAGAGACGGGACTTGAACCCGTATGGATAAACCGCTGGATTCTAAGTCCAGTGCGTCTACCAATTCCGCCACTCTCGCAAAGATAACTTTTATACCACAGACACCACTTTCCCGCAAGCCTCGGCCAGCCCTCCCCTCAGTACCGGACAGCAGGAAAAAAGGGAAATGGCAACAGTCCCAGAGGGGCCCGATCTTGCCGCCTGGCGAACTGCCGGGAGGCCTCTCTTCCGGGATGCTTTCCTCCCACTGCAATACATGCGGAGAGGATGGGAGGCGTGGAGGAAAGAGAGAGCTTGGGAAATGAGAAAGGGAGAGTCTTCTCCCCGGATCTCCCCTCCCCCGCTAGCGCAGCAGCAGCCGCTTGCCGTCGGGACGCGCCTCCAGCACTTCACCGATCTCCACGGCCATCTCGCCCCTGGCCTCCAGCCAGTCACGCACCGTGGCCAACTCTTCACCCGGCACGGCCAGCACGATACCGCCCGAGGTCTGGGCATCGAATACGATGCTTTCCACTGCCTCATCCACCGAAGGAGCCACGTCCACGGCAGGAGCGCAGTGGGTGCGGTTGAGATGGCTGCCCGCCGGGATGAGGCCCATGCGGGCATACTCCAGAGCGTGGGGCAGCAGCGGCAGGGCTTCCGTCTGCAATGATACGCAGACGCCCGAGGCCTGCGCCATCTCCAGCAGATGCCCGCCCAGCCCAAAACCGGTGATGTCCGTGGCGGCCGGGATGCGGAAGTGGGCGATGGCCTCCCCGGGGATACGGTTGAGACGTCCGCACCAGCGCTGCAGCAGCGCTTCGCTTTCCTCATGATCGTCCCAGCGTGCCTTGACGCCTGTAGCCAGGATGCCCGTGCCCAGCGGCTTGGTCAGCAGCAGACGCAGGCCCGGCCGCAGCTTGTCATTGGCGGCCACATGATCGGGATCGATGATGCCGGTCACGGCCATGCCGTACTTGAGTTCGTCATCCTGCACCGTATGCCCGCCGGCCAGCACGGCCCCGGCTTCTTCCAGGGCATCCATGCCGCCGCGCAGGATATTGGCCAGGATGTTCTCCGGGTCGTTCTCGGTCAGGCAGGTGGGGAAAAAAGCCACGTTCATGGCACACCAGGGCTGCCCGCCCAGTGCGTAGACATCCGACAGGGCATTGCAGGCCGCGATGCGGCCGAACCAGAAGGCATCGTTGACGATGGGCGCCAGGATGTCCACGGTCTGCACGATGGCCTTGCCCGCCGGCATGCGCACGACCACGGCATCCTCGTTGCGGGCACGCCCGGCGATGACGCGCTGCTCCAGATCCGACGATCCACGGGGCGCGAGGCCCCGCAAAAGCTGCTCCAGGGCCCCTGGAGCCATTTTTGCCGCTCAGCCGGCGGCCCGGGCCTTTTCCAGCAACTTCATGATGAACCTCGCTTTGTTGAAAAATGAAAGGATGCCGCACAGGCACAGGCCGTCCATGCCATGAAAGCCCCCCTGCTGGCAAGTCATGACAGAGAAGGGACGACAAAGGTCAGTGGATGGCTGCTTGATAGTATTGAGGGGGCGAGGGGAACTTTTCCTTGCGCCCAAAAGCTTCCCCTCGCCCCCTCAAACTCCTCCCCCACTCCCCTCAAAACGCGCTCATAAAAAAACCAGAAAGACGTGAGGGAGAGATATTCCACCAGGCTGTCCTGCTCTATGGATCTGCCGGCTGCCTCCGGCGTGAGAACCAGGAAGGACAAGGGAACGGGAACGCCTGCAGCGTATGTAAAAAAGGGATAGGGGCTGTCGGTCAGTACAGGCATGTGAGTGCAGAGGCTGCGTTGTCGTGGAGCGCCAAACTTTCCGGACAGCGTGTAGGAATGCAGGCTCCGGGCTGATGCACGGCCGTACGGAGGCGCCGAAAGGGATGGGGATTCCCTCGTCTTGCCGCATATCGGCCGGGCTCCCGGCATGCATACGGAAAGGGGGCCCCCGAAGGGCAGCAAGCCCCCTGCAGGAGGACGTCTTCCTCCCCTGCCAGGCTATTCCCCAAAACGCAAAAAGGCCCCCTTGCGGGGGCCCTTGTATCCTTTTCCCTCGTCCGGCCGGAACCGGACACGGTCATCGGAACTACTCGGCGCTTTCAGCCTTGGCGGGAGCTTCCGTCTTGGCTTCGGGCAGGCGGGTCAGTTCGATGATGGCCATGGGAGCGTTATCGCCCTTGCGGGGCATGGCCAGCTTCATCACGCGGGTGTAACCACCAGGCACACCGGCGAACTGGGGACCAATTTCGTCAAACAGGCGCTTAACCAGAGCGTAGTCGCACAGCACGCGGTAAGCCAGACGGCGGGCGTGCAGGTCGTTGCGCTTGGCCAGGGAGATCAGCGGCTCGACAACGCCGCGGAGTTCCTTGGCTTTCACTTCGGTGGTGCGGATGCGGCCGTGGATAAGCAGCGCCTTGGCGAGATTGTGCAACAGGGCCTTACGGTGCGCAGGCGTCCGCGAAAGTTTTTTGCCGGAATTGCTATGCCTCATTTTGCTGCTTCCTTTTCCAGTCCTGATATTTCTTTTCGAAACCGTCAACCTTCATGCCGAAATCAAGGCCCATGTCGTGCAGGACTTCCTTGATCTCGTCCAGAGATTTACGGCCGAAGTTCTTGGTTTTGAGCATTTCAGCCTCGGAACGCTGCACCAGTTCGCCCACCAGCGCGATGTTGGCACTGCGCAGGCAGTTGGTGGCGCGCACCGAAAGCTCGAGATCGTCGATGCTCTTGAAGAGATGCTCGTTGGTCTCGCCGCTGTCGCTGCTGCCGTGACGCATGTCACCGGACACACGTTCATCGAAGTTGATGAACACCGAGATCTGATCCTTGATGATCTTGGCGCTGTACGCGATGGCATCTTCAGGGGTCAGCGAGCCGTCGGTCCACACTTCGAGAATCAGGCGGTCGTAGTTGGTCATCTGACCCACACGAGCCTGTTCCACAGCGTAGGCGACCTTGCGAACCGGCGAGAAGGAGGAGTCCAGCTTAATCAAACCGATTTCATCGGCCAGACCTTCGTGCATGTCGGCAGGCACATAGCCCTTGCCCATGCGCACTTCAAATTCCATCTCCAGCACCACGTCCTCGGTGAGAGTGGCGATGTGCTGTTCAGGATTGAGCACGGTCACATGCTGATTGGCCTGAATCTGGGCGGCCGTAACAGGCCCTTTGCTGTCAACGCGAAGCGTCAGGCGCTGCGGTTCGTCCGTGTCCATGCGCAGACGCACCTGCTTGATGTTCAGCACCACGTCGGTCACGTCTTCGAGGACGCCGTGGATGGTGGTGAACTCATGCTGCACGCCGGTAATCTTCACAGACACAAAGGCAGCACCCTGCAGGGAGGCAAGCAGCACACGACGCATGGCATTGCCGATGGTGGTGCCGTAACCTCTCTCCAGCGGTTCGCAAACAAACTTGCCGTGCGTGCTGCTGGCCGTGTCTTCGTCGCGCAGGATCTGGTCGGGCTTGACGAGCTCGTTCCAGTTGCGCGCATTGATAAGGCGTTCGCCCTGTTTGATAAGCATGAAGCCCCCGCTTATTTCGAGTAAAGTTCAACGATCAGCTGTTCATTGACCGGGAACTGGATGTCGTCACGCTGCGGCAGAGCCTTCACGGTGCCCTTGAAAGCGGCGCCGTCGGCTTCCAGCCAGGCGGGGCAGCCGCGGCGGGCGATGACTTCCTGGGCTTCGGCCAGAACGGGGATCTTGCGGTTCTTTTCGGGCACTTCGATGGTATCGCCCACGCGCACCTGCAGCGAGGGGATGGTCACCTTGTGGCCATTGAGGGTGAAGATGCCGTGACGCACCAGCTGACGGGCCTGGTTACGGGAGTTGGCGAAACCGAGACGGTACACCACGTTGTCCAGGCGGCGTTCCAGGATCACCAGCAGGTTGGTACCGGTGACGCCCTTCTGCATTTCAGCCTTTTCGAAGTATCCGCGGAACTGCTTTTCCAGGATACCGTAGCTGCGGCGGGTCTTCTGCTTCTCGCGCAGCTGGACAGCGTATTCGCTGACTTTCTTACGCGCACGGCCGTGCTGGCCAGGAGCGTAGGGACGGCGATCATAAGCGCACTTGTCGGTAAAGCAGCGGTCGCCCTTCAGGAAGAGCTTGCAGCCCTCGCGACGGCAAATGCGGCATTTGGCTTCAGTATATTTGGCCATTTGAAGAATCCTCTTGCGTTGATTACCACTGCCTCTCGGGCAGCCAACTACACGCGACGGCGCTTAGGCGGCCGGCAACCATTGTGGGGGATGGGCGTAACGTCGCGGATGAAAGCAACCCGGAAGCCAACAGCGGCAATGGCGCGCATGGCGGCTTCACGACCGGAGCCGGGGCCCTTCACATACACACCCACGGTGCGCATGCCGTTGTCCTGAGCCTTGCGGGCGGCAGTTTCGGCAGCAACCTGGGCAGCGAAGGGGGTGGACTTGCGGGAACCCTTGAAACCGCTCTGGCCGGAAGAGGCCCAGCTGATGGCGTTGCCGCGAGTGTCCGTAAAGGTGATGATGGTATTGTTGAACGAAGCCTGGATGTGGGCAATGCCCACGGGCACGTTCTTCTTTTCTCTTTTCTTGACCACTTTCTTGGGTCTGGCCATGATATTACCTCAATCTGGCTAAATTCGCGTGAAAAGGAATGCGCCCTACTTCTTCTTGCCCACCACACCGCGACGGGGACCCTTGCGGGTACGCGCATTGGTGTGGGTGCGCTGACCGTGCACGGGCAGGCCGCGACGGTGACGCAGGCCACGGAAGCAGCCGATGTCCATGAGGCGCTTGATATTGGTAGAGATCTCGCGACGGAGGTCGCCTTCCACCTTGTAGTTCTGCTCGAGTTCCTTACGGATCTCGTTCACTTCGTCGGCGGAAAGATCATCAATGTTGCGCTCCCAGTTCACACCGGTGGTGCTCAGGATCTGCAGGGCCGTAGCACGGCCGATGCCATAGATATAGGTGAGCGCAATGTCCACACGTTTGCCACGAGGCAAATCAACACCTGCAATTCTCGCCACAGTACGTCTCCTGCCCTAGCCCTGGCGCTGCTTGTGCCGGGGGTTTTCGCAGATAACTCGAAGAACACCCTTGCGCCGGATCACCTTGCACTTGGGGCATATTTTTTTGACGGAAGGTCTGACTTTCATGATTCGTCTCCAATGAGTGGCAAAGCCATCCGGCTTTGCGTGACCAAGGTTTGCCGCTGCCGGAAGCACAACACAAACCCGGTCAATACGGCTGCTCACCGCTCATTAGCAGCGGGAACAGAAACCTTTATCCATCTTTACCTGCTCTGTCAACAACCAATTGTCGTCCGGTTCAGGCCGCGGTCCGAAATGCTCAGGATCCGGGGCCCGTCCGGCGTAATGGCTACACTGTGTTCAAAATGCGCAGCCAGGCGGCGGTCGCGTGTCACAGCAGTCCATTTGTCTTCCAGAACGTCCACCTCGTAGCTGCCGGCGGTGACCATGGGCTCAATGGCGATGACCATGCCGTTACGCAGGGTCAGCCCGCGGCCACCGGGGTGATAGTTGGGGACTTCCGGCTTTTCGTGCATCTTGGCGCCAACTCCGTGGCCCACATACTGACGCACGACATTGAAACCGGCGGCTTCCACATAGTTCTGCACGGCCATACCGATGGCATAGACATCGTTACCGGCACGCGCCTGCTCGATGCCGACATAGAGGCTCTCCTCCGTGACGCGCATGAGCTTGCAGGCTTCCTCGCTCACCTTGCCCACAGGGAAGGTACGCGCAGCGTCGCCCACAAAACCTTCAAAGACCACGCCCATGTCGACGCTGACGATGTCCCCTTCCTCAAGCAGCCGCGGGGAGGGGAAACCGTGGACCACCTGCTCGTTGACCGAGCAGCATGTGGCGTAGGGGTAGCCGTAATAGCCCAAAAAGGCCGGTTTCACTTTATAATCGGCGCACATGTCGCGCGCCAGTTCTTCAAAGCGCATGGTCGTTTCGCCCGGCTTCACGATGTCGCCGATGGCATCCAGGATGTTGGCCACCATACGGTTGGCCTCGCGCAGGCAAGCGATCTCCCGCTCATTTTTGATGAATGCGCCTTGATACTTCTTCATGACTTTCCAGCTCTCTTTGCCAGAATTACATGCGGCCGCCCTTGCGGGCCGCCTTGTTCATCAACCCCTGGTACTGGGTTGAGATCATGTGGGACTCGACCTGATTCATGAAGTCCATGGCCACGCCGACAAGGATCAGCAGGCTGGTACCACCGAAGTAGAACGGCACGTTGAACTTGGCGATCATGAGCATGGGCAGCAGGGAAATGGCCGAGATGTACACCGCGCCGCTCAGGGTCAGACGCGAGAGTACGGTGTCGATGTATTCCTGGGTGCGTTCGCCGGGACGGATGCCGGGGACGAAGCCGCCGTTCTTCTTCAGGTTCTCGGCCATATCCTTCGGGTCGATGATGATGGCCGTGTAGAAGTAGCAGAAGAAGAAGATCAGGACAACATAGAGCACATTGTACAGGACGCCGTGCGGAGCAAAGAAGTCCGTGACCATCCTGACGTATTCATTGGTGGAGAACTGGCCCACCGTGGCCGGGAACAGCAGCAGCGACGAGGCGAAAATGGGCGGGATGACGCCCGCCGTATTAACGCGCAGGGGCAGGTGCGTGTTCTGGCCGCCAAACATCTTGCGTCCGATCTGGCGCTTGGCATAGCTGATGGGGATACGGCGCTGGGCACGCTCCACGAACACGATGGCCGTCAGCACGGCGGCCATGAGCAGCACGATGATGACCGCGAGGAAGATGCTCATGCTGCCGGACTTGATGAGGTCCATGGACTGCATGATGCCGCGCGGGATGCCCACCACGATACCGCAGAAGATGATCAGGGAGATGCCGTTGCCGATACCGCGTTCAGTGATCTGCTCACCCAGCCACATGACGAGCATGGAACCGGCCGTGAAGGTGGCCATGGTCACCATGCGGAAATGCCAGCCCGCATTGAGCACGATGGGCGTGCCGTCGGGGCTGGTCATGGATTCGAGCCCGATGGAGATGAACAGGCCCTGCACCAGGGTGATCAGCACGGTCAGGTAACGGGTGTACTGGGTTATCTTGCGGCGTCCGGCCTGGCCTTCTTCCTTGGCCATGCGCTTGATGTCGGGGCTCACCACCTGCAAAAGCTGCATGATGATGGACGCCGAGATGTAGGGCATGACACCCAGAGCGAAGACGGACACGTTGGACAGGCCGCCACCGGAGAACATGTCGAACATGTCGAACAACGTTCCCGACAGGCTTTTGAAGTACGCGGCCAGGGCCGCGGCATCCACACCGGGGATGGGCACATGCACACCGATTCTGTAGCAGCACAGAAGGAGGAAGGTCCAGCCCAGGCGCTTGGCCAGAGAAGATTGTCCGAGGGGATTAACCGATGCTGATGCCATGAATCACTCGTTACCTTTTACGCTGTAAGGGACGCATATGCGCGGGAGCGTCTTTACCCCGCGCCCATTCCGGCGCGGGGTCAAAGACATCCGCCTGCCGTTACCGGCATGGCGCATAATTACTCAGCCGCTTGCGCAGCTTCAAGTTCGGTGGCTTCGCCGCCGGCGTTGCGGATCTTTTCCGCAGCGGCCTGGCTGAACTTGTGAGCTTCCACCTTGATGGCCGACTTCACTTCGCCGCGGGAAAGCACTTTCACGGGCGCGCCCAGACGGGCCAGGCCGCGGGCGTAGATGTCGTCCAGGGTGATCTCGCTCTTGCCTTCAAAGGCTTCCTGCAGACGGTCCAGATTGATCACGTCGTAGGTCACCTTGAAGGGGAAGTTCTTGAAGCCGTGCTTGGGAAGACGACGCTGCAGGGGCATCTGGCCGCCTTCGAAACCGGGACGCACACCGCCGCCGGCGCGGGCGTTCTGACCCTTGTTACCCTTGCCAGCGGTGCAGCCCAGGCCGGAACCGGAACCACGGCCCACACGACGGCGGGTTTTGCGCTCTTCCGGGAAGGGAAAGAGATTGTGCAGTTGCATGATATATACTCCTCCTGCGGCCGTGGACTAGTCCACCAGGGCCACAAGGTGCGAAACTTTGGCGATGATGCCCCGGATGGCCGGGGTGTCCTTGAACGACTTGACCTGTTCGCGACGCTTGAGGCCAAGGGAGTCCAGCAGCTTGCGCTGGGCCGGCGTGGTGCCGATGCGAGAACGCACGAGTTTGACCGTAATTTCAGCCATGACTTACTTCCTCGGGGCTTCGAGCTTCTTGCCACGCAGCTCGGACACTTCGTCAGCGCTGCGCAGGGAGATCAGGCCCTGCATGGTGGCACGCAGCACGTTATGGGGGTTGTTGGTGCCGATGGCCTTGGCCAGGACGTCACGCACGCCCACGGCTTCCATGACGGCACGCACGGCACCACCGGCGATGATACCGGTACCTTCGGAGGCGGGCTTCAGCATGACGCGACCAGCGCCGAAGCGGCCCAGCACTTCGTAAGGCAGGGTGCCTTCCACCAGAGGAATCTGCACGCGGTTCTTGCGAGCGCGTTCAGTGGCCTTGCGCAGGGCTTCGGGCACTTCCTGGGCCTTGCCCAGGCCGTAGCCCACGCCACCCTTGCCGTCGCCCACCACCACAAGGGCGCTGAAGCTGAAACGGCGACCGCCCTTGACCACCTTGGCCACGCGGTTCAGGGAGACGATCTTTTCGATTTCGCCCAATTCGTTCTGTTTGGTTTCGGTATTTTCCTGACGCATATTAGAACTCCAGGCCGCCTTCGCGGGCGCCGTCGGCCACGGCTTTCACGCGACCGTGATAAAGGTACCCGTTGCGATCGAACACCACCTGGGTGATGTTCTTTTCCTTGGCAAGACGGGCGATTTCCATGCCCACCTTCTCGGCGCCGGCCAGGTTGCAATGCATACCGGCTTCGGTCTTGGCCAGGCTGAGGGTGGAGGCGGCGACCAGGGTGGCGCCTTCCTGATCGTTCACGATCTGGGCGTAGATGTGCATGTTGGAGCGGTACACCACCAGACGGGGACGTTCGGCGGTACCCTGCACCTTTTTACGAATGCGAACCTTGCGGCGCTGACGGGATTCATTCTTGGTAAGCTTCATGACGCAATCCCTACCTACTTCTTGCCGCCGGACTTACCGACCTTGCGGCGGATGGTCTCGGTGGTATACTTAATGCCCTTGCCCTTGTAGGGTTCGGGCTTGCGGATGCGACGGATCTTGGCGGCCATTTCGCCCACCAGTTCCTTGTCGGCGCCGCTGATGGTCAGGATCTGACCTTCGGCCTTGGCCTGGATGCCTTCGGGCAGTTCCACCAGCACGGGGTGGGAGAAGCCCACGGACAGTTCCACCAGGTTGCCCTTGACGGCAACGCGGTAGCCCACGCCGATCACTTCCAGGGACTTGGAGAAGCCCTTGGTCACGCCTTCGATGCAGTTGGCGAGCAGGGTGCGGCGCAGACCGTGCTGAGCACGGCTGTGACGGTCGTCTTCCACGCGGGTCAGGGTCAGCACACCGTCGGTGAGGTCATAATTCAGCAGGCTGCACACAGGGGTATGCAGCGTACCCTTGGGGCCCTTCACTTCCACAACATCCGTTCCGATCTTGACTTCAACGCCAGCGGGAACGGTAATGGGCTGTTTGCCGATACGAGACATGGTGCACCCCTACCAGATTTCACACAGAAGTTCGCCGCCCACCTTCTTTTCATGGGCGGTCATGCCGTCCAGCACACCGCTGGACGTGGACAGAATGCAAATGCCGAGGCCGTTCTGCACCTTGGGGATCTGGTGAGCGCCCACATACACGCGGCGACCGGGGGTGCTGACGCGCTTCAGGCCGGAGATGACGGCCTTGCCCTTCTGATACTTCAGCGTGATGGTAATGTTGCGGTCGTCGATAGCCACGTCTTCGACGTAACCTTCCTGCTTGAGGATGGCGGCTAAGGCTTCTTTCATCTTCGAGCGCGGCACATTCACTTCCTTGTGCAGGGCCAAATGTGCGTTGCGGATACGGGTCAGCATATCCGCAATAGGATCTGTCAACATCGATAGCTCCTAAGGTTGGTTTCGTGAGGGGTTAGCGGCCCCATGCCGCCACTTCCCGCACACAATCGAAAGTCCATATCCCAAGCCGGAGCAAAAGGCAATGTTTTTTTTGCTCACGGCCTGAAAATCCGCTCTTTCCAGGGCGTTCCCGAGTCATGCCGGCGCCGGTCCTGCCGGGCATCCCGGCCTGCATGCGAGGGACCAGGCACCGGATCGCCGCACCATGAATGAAAACGGGGCTGCTCCACTGCAGGAGTCCCGCCCGTCTCCGGTGCGACCCGCGCCGCATGGCCAGCTCCACCGGACTTTCCGGCAGGGTACGGCGTACGGCGCGCAGGGGCAGATAGCCCATCTGTCATCGGGAAGCAAGCAAAATTTGCAAAAGGAAGGAGACCGGCCGGGTGAAGAACGTATCCCGAAAGAGGATACGTCCCTCCCCGGAAGCCGGAAACCATGTAAGACTGCGCCCCCGGATGCGCACAAGGGACCTTCCTGCCCGGGGCCGCCCGCCGGATGCAGGAAGCGCCGGGGCACAGTCCCCTCTCCCCTGCCCTTCTCCGGAAACGGAAAGAGGGACCCCTTTCGGAGTCCCTCCATCTTTCAGATCAGTCCGGGATGCGGATTACCAGCTGGATTTACGCACACCGGGCAGTTCGCCGCGCAGGGCCATGTTGCGGAAGCAGATACGGCAGATGCCGAACTGGCGCATGAAGGCCCGGGGACGCCCGCAAATGGGGCAACGATTGTAGGCGCGGGAGCTGAACTTGGGCTTACGGGAAGCCTTCACTTCAAGAGCGGTACGGGACATAGCTCTACTCCTACTTGCGGAACGGCATGCCCAGCTGGTCCAGAAGGAACTTGCCTTCCTTGTCCGTGGTCGCCGAGGTGACAATGGTGATGTTCATGCCCTTGGGGTTTTCCACACGGTCAGCTTCCATTTCGGGGAAGATGGTGTGTTCCTTGATGCCCAGGGTAAAGTTGCCGCGACCATCAAAACCACGGTCCGGGATACCGCGGAAGTCACGCACGCGGGGCAGGGCAAAGTTCATCAGCTTGTCCAGGAAGTCCCACATACGATCCTTGCGCAGGGTGACGCGAGCCCCGATGGGCATGCCTTCACGCAGCTTGAAGGAAGCGATGGACTTCTTGGCGCGGGTAACCACGGCCTTCTGTCCGGCGATGGCGGTCAGTTCCGCCACGGCTTCTTCCATCAGCTTGTTGTTCTGGCTGGCGGCGCCGAGACCGATGTTCAGAGAGATCTTCTCGATGCCGGGCAGTTGCATGGAGGAGGAGTAGTTGAACTCCTTCTGCAGTACCGGAACCACTTTCTCTCTATAAATCTTTTCAAGGCGTGTCATCGTATCACCTTATTCCATAACTTCGTTGCACTTCTTGCAGAAGCGCACTTTTTTCTGCTTGCCTTCGGACTCAATGTACTTGTAGCCCACCTTGGTCGGCTTGGCGCAAGCGGAGCACACCACCATCACGTTGGACACGTGGATGGGCATTTCCTTTTCCACGATGCCACCGGGCTGCTGGGCATAGGGGTTGGGGCGCATGTGGCGCTTGGCCACGTTGACCTTTTCCACCAGCACGCGGTCCTTCTTGGGAAGAACCTTGAGCACCTTGCCGATCTTGCCCGCGTCCTTGCCGGTGATGACCATCACCTTGTCGTCCTTGCGGATGCGATACGTTTTCATAGTCATCTCCTACAGCACTTCGGGGGCAAGAGAAATGATCTTCATGAAGTTGGCGGCGCGCAGCTCACGAGCGACGGGTCCGAAGATACGGGTACCCACGGGTTCGCCCTGGTTGGAGAGCAGGACAGCGGCGTTGCCGTCGAACTTGATGTAGGAGCCGTCCATGCGACGCACTTCCTTGGCAGTGCGCACGATAACGGCCTTCATGACGTCGCCTTTCTTGACCTTGCTGTGGGGCATGGCTTCCTTGACGGACACGACGATGATGTCGCCCACGGAAGCGTAACGGCGGTGGGAACCACCGAGCACCTTGATGCAGGCCACCTTTTTGGCGCCGCTGTTGTCGGCCACCTGAAGAGTCGATTCTACCTGGATCATGGTTCTACCCTACACAGCCTTTTCGATGATGGAGACCAGATGCCAGCGCTTGTTGCGCGACATGGGGCGGAACTCCACGATTTTAACCTTATCGCCCATGCCGCATTCGTTCATGGGATCATGAGCCGTGAACTTTTTGCGGCGCCTCACATACTTCTTGAGCAGAGGATGCTTCACCAGCGTTTCAACGCGCACGACGATGGTCTTGTCGTTCTTGTCGCTGACAACGATACCGGTGAGGGTTCTGCCCTTGCGATTTTCCAGAGCTTGCATGGTTCAGCCCCTCTATTCCTTTTCAGTCAAAACGGTGGAAATGCGAGCCACCTGACGGCGCATGGCCTTGAGCTCGGAAGTCTTTTCAAGCTGCGCGGTGGCATGCTTGAAACGGGCCGTCATGAGTTCTTCGCGCTGTTCGGCCAGCTTGGCACGCAGCTCTTCGACGCTCATGTCGCGCAGCTCGGCGGCAGTGGCCATGGCGGCTTTTTCGTTCTTCTTGGCAGCCATACTACAGGCCCTCCCTCACCACGATGATGGTCTTCACGGGCAGCTTGTGGGCGGCGCGGGTCAGAGCCTCGCGAGCCAGGTCAAGGCTGACGCCCTTGATTTCGTACAGCACGCGGCCGGGCTTGACCGGAGCGCACCAGCCCACCGGAGCCCCCTTACCGGAACCCTGACGGGTTTCAAGAGGCTTGGCGGTCACGGGGCGGTCGGGGAACACGCGGATCCAGACCTTACCGCCACGCTTGATGTGACGCATCATGGCGATACGGGCGGCTTCAATCTGCTGGCTGGACAACTGACCGTGCTGCACGGCCTTCAGGCCAATATCGCCAAAGGCGATGGAGGCGCCGCGGCTAGCCAGGCCACGCAGGCGGCCCTTCTGCCATTTACGGAATTTAACTTTCTTAGGCGCGAGCATTACTGATCAACCTCTTTGTCAAGGATTTCACCCTTGTAGATCCACACCTTGACACCGATGATGCCGTAGGTGGTGTGCGCTTCGGCAAAACCGTAGTCGATGTCGGCGCGCAGGGTCTGCAACGGCACGCGACCGTCACGGTACCATTCGGTACGGGCGATTTCAGCGCCCGCCAGACGACCGGAGCAGGTCACCTTGATGCCTTCGCCACCGAACTTGCGGGCCATGGACACCGTGCGCTTCATGGCGCGACGGAAGGCCACGCGGCGTTCCAGCTGCTGGGCGATGTTTTCGGCCACGAGCTGGGCTTCCACTTCGGGACGACGGATTTCATTCACTTCCAGCGAGAACTCACGGCCAAACTTCTGGCGGAGGTCGCCGCGCAGCTTTTCGATTTCCACGCCCTTGCGGCCGATGACGATACCGGGACGGGCAGTGGACAGGATCAGACGGATCTTGCCACCGGCGCGTTCGATTTCGATCTTGGCCAGCCCCGCATGATACAGGAGCTTCTTCACATAGGCGCGAATCTTGCTGTCTTCAAACACAAAGGCAGGGTAGTCCTTCTTGCTGAACCAGCGGGACTGCCAGTTCTTGTTGTACCCCAGCCGGAAGCCAAACGGATGAACTTTCTGACCCATAGCCTATTCCTGCCCTTCTGCGAGTATAACGGTAACGTGGCTGGTACGCTTGTGAATCTTGGTGGCACGGCCCTGGGCGCGGGGCATGAAGCGCTTCCAGGTGGGGCCTTCGTTCACGATGACTTCCTTGATGACCATGGCGTCCACGTTCACGCCACCCAGCTGGGAGGCATTGGCCACGGCGCTCTTGAGCACATTCAGCAGCACGCCGGCGGGCTTGTTGGGGGTGAAGCGCAGAATGTTCATGGCTTCTTCCACACCCTTGCCCTGCACGTTCTTGGCCACAAGGCGGGTCTTGCGGGGCGACACGCGCTGGAATTTCGCGATAGCTTTGGATTCCATATCTCTACCCTACTTCTTGCCGGCCTTGGCCTTCTTGTCAGCGGCGTGGCCGTGGAAGGTACGAGTGGGCGAGAATTCGCCCAGCTTGTGACCCACCATGTTTTCGGTCACGAACACCGGCACAAACTTTTTGCCATTGTGCACCGCAAAGGTCAGACCCACCATTTCGGGCAGGATGGTCGAGCGGCGCGACCAGGTCTTCACCACGCGATGGTCATTGGAGGCCACCGCAGCGTCAACCTTCTTCATCAGGTGGCCGTCGATGAACGGCCCTTTCTTCAAAGATCTGGGCATCTGCTACTCCTACTTCTGGCCGCGGCGCTTAATGATAAGGCGCGAAGAAGCCTTGTTCTTGTCGCGGGTCTTGAAGCCCTTGGCAGGCATACCCCAGGGCGACACGGGATGACGACCACCGGAGCTGCGGCCTTCGCCACCGCCCAGGGGATGGTCGATGGGGTTCATGGCCACACCGCGGACCTGAGGACGGCGACCCAGCCAGCGGTTGCGGCCGGCCTTGCCCAAGGAGATGTTTTCGTGCTGGATGTTGCCCACCTGGCCCACAGTGGCCACGCAGGAAGCCAGCACCTTGCGCACTTCGCCGGAGGGCAGACGCAGCAGGGCGTACTTGCCTTCCTTGGCCACGAGCTGGGCGTAGGTGCCAGCGGCGCGGCAGAGCTGGCCACCCTTGCCGGGGTACAGCTCGACGTTGTGGATCACGGTACCCACCGGGATGCGGGACATCTGCATGGCGTTGCCGGGCTTGATGTCGGCACCTTCACCGGCCAGCACCACGTCGCCCTGCTTCAGACCCACAGGAGCGATGATGTAGCGCTTTTCGCCGTCCACGTAGTGGAGCAGGGCGATACGGGCGGTACGGTTGGGGTCGTATTCGATGTGCGCAACCTTGGCGGCGATGCCGAACTTGTTACGCTTGAAGTCGATGATGCGGTACAGGCGCTTCACACCGCCGCCACGACGACGGCTGGTCACGCGGCCACGGTTGTTGCGGCCGGCCTTCTTGGTCAGGCCCACGGTGAGCGACTTCTCAGGGGTCGTCCGGGTGATTTCCGCAAAGTCGGAAACCGTCTGGAAACGACGCCCGGCGGAGGTCGGTTTCAGCTTACGGACAGCCATTTTACACTCCCTCGAAGAACTCGATTTTATCGCCCTGGCGCAAGGTCACATAGGCCTTCTTCCAGCCGGGCTTACGGCCCACCACGCGACCCTGGCGTTCCCGATTGGAGGGAGCCTTGCGAACCACGTTGACCGCTTCAACTTTCACATCAAAAGCCTTTTCCACGGCCTGCTTGATTTCAAGCTTGTTGGCGCCGGGATGAACATAGAAAGCCACCTGACGGGACTCATCCTTCAGCAGGGTAGTCTTTTCCGTCAGCAGGGGCTTGATAAGAACCTGGGTGAATTCCATGAGTTGCCCCTCTTATTTTTCAAAGCGGGCCTGCACGGGCGCCACGGCGCCTTCCAGCAGGACCAGCTGCTTGTGGCGGAGGATCTCCAGCACGCTCAGACGATCAGGCGTGGTCAGCGTGATGCCGGGGATGTTGCGGGCGGAGCGGGTCAGGGCTTCGCTTTCCTCGGCGGTCACGATGAGAGCCTTGTTCAGGCCCAGAGTACCGGCCACTTTGGCAAAATGCTTGGTCTTGGCTTCGGGCAGTTCGATGCCCTTGACCACCAGCAGGTTTTCGGCGGCCAGACGGCTCGACAGAGCCATCTTCATGGCCAGGGCGCGCACCTTGCTGTTGACCTTGAAGCTGTAATCGCGGGGCTGGGGGCCAAACACGATGGCGCCGCCACGCCACACGGGCGAACGATTGGAGCCGGAACGGGCGCGACCGGTGCCCTTCTGCTTCCAGGGCTTCACGCCGCCGCCGGAAACGAAGGCGCGGGTCTTGGCCATGTGGGTACCGGCGCGCTTGGCGGCCATCTGGGCACGCACCACGAGGTTGAGGATCTCGGGACGAGCCTCAACTTCAAACACGTCGGCGGAAAGCGTCAGTTCGCCGCATTCCTGCTTGTTCTGGTCATAAACTTTCACGGTAGCCATTGTTGTGCTTCCTCTACTGCTTGCGGATCAGCACCAGCCCGTTCTTGGGGCCGGGCACGGAACCCTTGACCAGGATGACGTTGTCGGCAGGACGAACGTCAACGATCACAAGGCCCATTTCCGTCACGGTTTCGTTGCCCCAATGGCCAGCCATCTTACGGCCCTTGAACACATGGCCGGGGAAGGTGTTGTTACCGATGGAGCCGTTGTTACGGTGCACTTTTTCGCAACCGTGCGTATCCTTGGAACCGGCGAAGTTCCAACGGCGCATACGGCCCTGGTAGCCCTTACCGATGCTCTTGGCGGTCACTTTGACCTTGTCGCCGGTAGCAAACATTTCCACGGTCAGTTCCTGACCGGGTTCCATTTCAGGGGCGTTTTCCAGGCGGATTTCACGCAGTTCGCGGTACAGGCCGGTGCCGGCCTTGGCGAAGTGGCCCTTCATGGCCTTGCTGACGTGCTTTTCCTTGTCTTCGGTCAGCGCGATCTGCAGAGCGTTGTAACCGTCGGTTTCAACGGTCTTCACCTGGGTGACGGGGCAGGGCCCGGCCTGAATCACCGTGACGGGCACAGCGGCGCCGTCACCGGCAAAAATGCGGGTCATACCAAGTTTACGACCCAAAATTCCCATTTTCTCAGCCATGACTGCCTCTCACTAGAGCTTGATTTCAACGTCCACGCCAGCGGGCAGGGAAAGCTTGCCGAGGGCGTCAACGGTCTGCTGCGTGGGTTCAAGGATGTCCATAAGCCGCTTGTGGATGCGCATTTCGAACTGCTCACGGGACTTCTTGTCCACATGCACGGAACGCTGAATGGTGTACTTATGAATATTGGTGGGCAGCGGGATGGGCCCGGCCACACCGGCACCGGTATTGCGCGCCGTATCCACGATTTCCGCAACAGCCTTGTCCAGGATGCGGTAATCGTAGGCTTTGAGCTTGATCCGAATGCGATCACTGCTAACTGTCGTCATTGTTGCCTACTCCGTTTGAAAAATCCTGGCCGGTTGGGTTCGGCGCAGGTTTCTTAACAGCTTTGCGCGGGCCAAAAACCACGGGCCCGAAGGTCGGCCTCACCCGTTGGGGAGACTGGGCAACAACTTGGGGAAGAGAAGCGCTTGAAGCAGCGCACATCACAGAATCTGAAGGAATCAGATATATCGGAAGGTACGGACGCCTGAGCGTGCCTGCATCATCCGTGTGATGCTTCCCGGCGTAGCCCAGGCCTGTCACTGACTGAAGCAGTGACGAGGGTGGTCCCGCAGGGTCACCAAATGGGGGAACATCCCCCCTTACCTTTACAGCCCGGGGTCACCTGATCGCCAGGTGGGATCCGCTGTGTGGGCTGGAACGGCTCGACATTGTCTCGGCATCTGGTAACGCCTGCACATGTCAAAACCCGCCGCGGAGCGACCGCTTTGGGTGCATCAGGACAGACTCAATCTGCCCTTCCCTGCCGTCCAGGGAACAGCCTTGTTGCTCAAGGCGAGGTTCCTTCTATCGGGAATGGGGCGATGCGTCAAGTTTTTTTCACTGCGAGAGGGATTTTTTTTCGCGCTATTGCTGATTTTCCCGTTCCGGCAAGAAAAAAACGGAGCTCAGACGCGGATAAAGGAGGCATGTCATAAAATATATCTTGCCATCCGCCGGAGTGGGGAATTTCTCACAGGCCGAAGCGAAAAAAACACGACCTGTGGCTCCATGAAGCAAAAAAGAAAAAATCCCCAGCGGCATCACTGATCGGGGGCTGCCCCCCAAGCGCCCCTGCCGAAGAGGCAAACGGCCTGACGAAAAATTGTTGCTTCGATTGTTGGAGGCCTTCCTCCCGCAAGATCCGGGAGCGGGATGTGACGGCTGCCCAGGATAGCGGGCGAGATCCACAGCTCGGCACAGCGTTTTTTTCCCCAAAAAAGCGGGAGGGGGCTTTTCCAGCAGGAAAAGCCCCCCTCTCGTCTACATCATACTAAAATCAGCGCTACTTGCCCTGATCCAGGTCGCCCAACAGGGCGCGGGCATAGTCGGCACCGTTGAAGGGCCGCAGGTCTTCGAGCTTTTCGCCCAGGCCCACATAGGTGATGGGCAGCTTTTCCTGCATGGCCACGGCGATGGCCACGCCACCCTTGGCCGTACCGTCCAGCTTGGTGAGGATGAGCTCGTCCACACCGGCGGCTTCCTTGAAGAGCTTGGCCTGCGAAAGAGCGTTCTGGCCGGTGGTGGCGTCGATGACCAGGATGCAGCGGTGCGGCGCGCCTTCATGCTTCTTGCCCAGCACCTGACGGATCTTGGTCAGCTCTTCCATAAGGTTGACCTTGGTCTGCAGGCGGCCGGCGGTATCCACAAAGAGGATGTCCACCTTTTCGGCCAGGGCGCGGTCCATGGCTTCGTAGGCCACGGAGGCCGGATCGGAACCGGCGGGGCGGGCATGGAAGAGCGCGCCCACGCGTTCGGCCCAGACCTGCAGCTGCTCGATGGCCGCCGCACGGAAGGTGTCGGCCGCGGCGATCATGACCTTTTTGCCCTGCATGCGGGCGCGGTGGGCCAGCTTGGCGATGGTGGTGGTCTTGCCCACGCCGTTGACGCCGATGAAGAGCACCACTTCGGGCGGGTTCACGGCGCTGATACGACGCGGCAGACGGAAGATCTCGTCCACTTCGGCCATGAGCAGGCCGCGCACGTCTTCCACGCGGGTCACGTTCTCCTTGCGGGCCCGTTCACGCAGACGCTCCACCAGCTCCAGCGAAGATTCGTAGCCCAGGTCGGCCATGATGAAGAGCTCTTCCAGCTCTTCCCAGAAACTTTCGTTGAGTTCGCCGTGGCTGCTGAACAGGCTGTCCAGACGGCGGGAGAACTGCTCGCGGGTACGGCTCAGGCCTTCGCTGATCTTGAGGAACAGACGGCTGCGCTCGTCTTCCTCGTCCTCCATGTCCAGGGCCAGGGTCAGGCGATACTGCAACTCGGAGCGGAATTCGTCCAGCTGCACATATTCCATACGCTCCAGCCAGCCACGGAAATCATCCACGAAGGCGTCCACTTCGGCGGCGGGCGCATCCAGCGAACGCAGCAGGAAGCGCAGACGCTTCCAAAGTTCGTCCCCGGCTTCTTCCACACCTTCCAGCACGATGCCCAGCCAGACGGAGAGGCGCGGTTCGGCCTCGCGCAGACGCAGGATCATGGACTGGGCCAGAGCGGGATCAAGACCGCAGGTCTCCAGCGCGGGCGCGGTGGGACGCTCGGCCGTGGCAGCCGCCGCAGCAACGGCAGTGGCGGCAAGGGCCGCATCGGCCACGACCTCAGCGACGGGCTCGTCCTGGTCCGGCGTAGCAGCGCTCTCCGTGTCTTTTTCCACCTCGGCCGGAGGTTCCTGTTCCGTGCTTTCAGCGGCAGCCGCGACACGTTCATCCGTACCTGCTTCCGCTACGGCAGTTTCAGAATGGACGTCTTCGCCCGCCTCCTGCTCCACCGCAACAGGCGTTTCTTCAGCCTCGCCAGCAGGGGCAGCCGCTTCCGGCCGGGCCGTATCTTCGTCACTGCCGAAGATGCGCTGCCACCAGCTGCGACGGGGCGCAGACGCTTCGGGCTTTTCTTCCGCTTCTTCGCGGACCTCGTCGCGGGCAGCTTCCTCTTCCGCGACATCCGTCCCGGCGTCGTCAGCTTCTTCAGCGGCAGCTTCGTCGGCTTCAACAGGGGTCACAGTGGTCGTATCGTCACCGGCCGCATCAGCCATCACGACGGCATCGGCCCCGGTCACGGCCTCAGGCAGCGGTTCTTCTTCCTCTTCCTGGGCAGTCTCCACAACGGTCTCAGCCTCGACAGCCACAGCTTCCGCTTCGGCAGGGGCCTCTTCCTCTTCTGCAGGGGATTCTTCCACAACATCCACGGGAGCGGCATCAACGCCAGCAGGCTCCTCGCACATCTCGACAACTTCGGCTTCCGCAGCCTCAGCTTCCGAAGCAATCGCTTCCGAACTGACGCCATCCTGTTCGGGAGCACCCGTTTCTGCAGCGGCATCACCGGAAGCTTCTTCCGGCGCCGCAGCCTCGGCAGCCGCTTCCGTCACAGGCTCCTCGACCGAAGGGAGTTCATCTTCCATCACAGCAGCCGGGGCTTCTTCCGCTTCGGCGACCGGTTCGCTTTCGGCCTCCACGGAGGGCTCATCCAGAAGCGTCGGCACCTCAGCTTCCGCCACGGTGCTCTCGGCTTCTGCCGGAGCTTCGGACGCCGCAGGCTGGTCGGCAGGCGCCACCGTCACGGCAGCCTCGACGCTCCCGCCCTCCTCTGCGGCTCCGGCGGCAGGGCCATCGCTTTCAGCGGCGGGCACTTCCACCACGGGCTCATCCGCGACCACGGCTTCAGCCTCCGGCGCCACCTGTTCGACATCCCCGGCAACGGGGGCGGCCTCGTCTTCCGGGGCCTCGTCCGCAGATGCGTCTTCAGCAGGGGCAACGACTTCTTCAGCCGCCGGGACGCTCTCCGGTTCCGGCGTGCTTTCCGGCTCCGCTACGGCGCTCCCGGTATCAGCGGCAGGCTCCTCCGGGGCAACAGACGTTGCGGCCGCTTCCTTCTCGACTGCCGCGGCCTGCGTTTCTTTCGTTTCCTCGGTGCCCCCACCAAAAAACTTTTTTACTGCGGAAAAAAAGCCCATAGTCTCTCCTTATTTCACTGCGGCCCCGCTCAGGGCCTGCAAAACTTCTTCAAGATCAGTCGCACAGGTCTCCACGGCCAGCGCACGCGCCTCACAGCCGGGATCCTCCAGCGCATCGAGCATCTCGCGGGCGCTGTCCTCAAGGCGCACAGCCCCCAGGCAGGGCGCTGCGGCAAGCAGCATCCGCCCCAGATGGCACAGCCCTTCCAGCTCATCTTCCGCATACAGGCGCATCATGAGCATGGGCGCATGGGCAAAGGTCTGGCGGAACAGGGCCGCGGTCATATGCCAGCTTGCGGGGTTCCCCTGCTGGAAATGCCTGCCGCGGATGGCATCCACCGGCAGTGCGTCCTCGGGGGCGGCGACATCCTCACCGGAGACGGGCCGCCACTTCCGGTCGTCGGATTTTTCCGGCTCCGGATCTCCCTGCTTGCGCAAAAGCTGCAGCCCCAAAGAATGCAGGCGCCTCAGATCGCCCCAGTGCCAGTACAGCGCCGCCAGAAAGACGCTGAGCAGCAGCGTATTGATGATGAAGCGCCAGGTCTCGCGCTGCATGACCTTGTCCGAACCTTCCTGCACCAGGCGGCGGGCAAGATAGACCTCCACCGTGCCCACGGGCTGCCCTTCCCGGCGCAGCGGGCTCATGCCCTGCACGGTATTCTCCGTGATCTCGCCGTCCCAGGGCACGGCCTCCCAGTGCTCATTGCGGCGCTGGCCGGAAAAAAGACTGTCCCCCACCTGCACCGTCACGGCGTACAGGCGCTGATCCTCCATGAGCCCCGTCACCAGGGCGTCCGTGGAAACGGCGGTGAGTTCCCCGTGCAGTCCCAGCAGATGGGTGAAACGGCTGGCCACCCGGCCTGCCTCGTTCTGCAGACGGTTCTGTGCGGCATCGCGTTCAGCCATGATGTTCCACGCTGCCTGCGCCAGAAAGAGCAATATGACCAAAAGCCAGCAGGCCAGGGCCACCCAGCGGCGGTATCTGGTCAGGAAAATAAGAACTGACCGCTTCACGAGCGGGAATCTCCTTGCAATTTTGTGCGCAGCTTATGTGCCAGCATACGCGTATCGGCGTCCCCAAGCAGAACGAGGGCGCTCCCCCAGGCACAACATCCGGCCCCGATGGACAGAGCCAGGCCCGCCATGGCGGGCAGCCCGGGCAACAGGACCGGCATTACGGACAGCAGCTCCTGCAACGGGCAGACCATGCCGCACAGGCGCAGGACGATCAGGGCACCTGCGGCTGCCGCGCCCGCGGCCAGCACATGCCGCAGACAGGCCATGCCGTCCAGAAGCGCCGGCGCGGGCAGCAAAGGCCGCAAACGTCGACGCAGCCCCCGCCACAGCCAGACGGTCTGTCCCCACAGGGCCGCACTGGCCGCCGCAGCCGGCAAACAAAAATATATGTCCCTTGCCATACTATGTAACAGCCACGCCCCGCCTGCAAGCGTAAAAACAACGGCAAGCAGCGAGGACAAGGCCGTCAGGCGCACGTCGCCCAGGGCGTTGCAGCCCGCCAGCAGGCAGCGGCTCACCGCGCAGGCGGGCAGGCAGGGCAGGTACGCCCAAAGGGCCAGGGTCACCTGCCGCACCCCCGTGGCATCGAATTCCCCGTGATGCAGCAAAACGTCCACAAGGCAGGGGCCCACGGCCCACAGCCCCGCCGCCGCAGGCAGGGACAAGAGCGTGGCCCAGCGCAAGGCCAGGGCCATGTCCCGCCGGAAGGCGGCAAAATCTTTTTCTCCGGCCAGACGGCTCAAACGCGGCAAACTGGCCATGCCGAGGCAGGCACCGATCAGGCCCAGCGGCAGCTCCAGCAGGCGCTCGGCATAGTACAGGCCCGCGATCTGACTGCCCACCGCCAGCCCCATGGCCGCCAGCATCACCAGCTGCGGCGCGGCGGCCCCCAGCAGGCCCAGGGGCAAGCGCCCCAGACAGCCCCACAGCTCACGGCCGGAGGGCGCGGCGGCCCCCAGCAGGCCCAGGGGCAAGCGCCCCAGACAGCCCCACAGCTCACGGCCGGAGGGCGCGGCGGCCGGACGCTCCATGGCGGTCGCCGGGAATACATGACGGGCATAGCCCCATTGGGCCAGCCACTGGGCCAGGCCCCCGGCGCTCATGCCCGCGGCCAGTGCCGCCGGGACAGCCTCTGTGCCTCCCGCCAGCCAGCCCGCCAGCATGGCACTGATGACCACCACATTGAAGATGACGGGCGAAAGCGCGGGCAGCCAGAAGACTTCGCGGCAGTGCAACACCGCCATGACCAGGGCCGCCATCCCCGCCAGCAAAACATAGGGCAGGCAAAGGCGGAGCAGGCTGCTGCCCTCCGCCAAGGCTTCAGGAGAAAGCGCGGGCGCCAGAAAGGCCAGCAATTGCGGTGCTGCCAGCATGCCCAGCAGGACAAGGCCGCCCAGCACCAGCACGAGGCGCCGGAACAGGCCGGAGGCCAGAGCGGGCAGCGGATCCCCCTGGCCTTGCGCCACATCGTGCCGCACCAGCCAGGCCGTGAGCGTCATGGACAAAGAGCCTTCGCCCAGCAGGCGGCGCAGCAGATGCGGCAGGCGCAGGGCCGCCACCAGGGCATCGGCCACCGGCCCGCAGCCCACCATCCAGGCCATGCCCATGTCGCGCACCAGTCCCAGCAGGCGGGAAAGCAGGGTGAACAACGCCAGCATCCCGGCCGTGCGGGCCATACGGGCACCGCCTGAAGGACGGGGAGCATTGCCGTGCGAAAGGCTCATGGGCATATCCTTAATAAAAAGACGTCCCGGTGCCGGCTGGGACCGGGACCGGGCACGCGGCACATCGAAAAAAGCCTCCGGCAGGAAAAGGCGCCCTGCCGGAGGGAGCTGCGTTACGGTCTGTGCGGATCGCTTTCCGTACGCCAGGCCTGGACAGCGGCCCGGACGGCGGCGTCCTTTTCCTCGGACATGTCCTTGAACTGCTCGGCAAAGACATGGATGCGCGTACCGCCACGGGGCACGAACAGGCCCTTGACGCGGCACCAGCAGGGTTCGAGCACGGTCCACAGGTCTTCCAGCACCGTGTTGGTGATAGTCTCCATGAAGGACTGATGGTTGCGGAAGGCGAACATGTAGAGCTTGAAGCTCTTGGATTCCACGCACAGCTGGTCCGGGATATACTCCACGGTGATGGTGCCCATGTCCGGCTGCCCCGTCACCGGGCACAGGGACGTGAACTCGGGGAAGGCGATGCTGATGACGTAGGGACGCTGGGGGTAACGGTTGGGGAAGGATTCCAGCAGCGCCGTACTGGGGCCGCCCTGCAATTCGGGCATCTTGCCGGTCCCCAGCACATGCAGGTGCTGCGTCTGGTCCTGGCTGCGGGTGGTGGACATGAAAACTCCTTTTCTGATCTTGCCGGGCACCGGGAACGGGCCACGGCTGCCGTCCTTGTAACTTATTGTGCTTGCCGCTACAATAGCGGCCGTTATCTGCCGTCCCGGCAGTTTGTGGAGGATGCATGAAACTTTCTGTTGCCTTGCGAGCCTGTTCCGCCGGGGGCCTCATGCCCCTGTCCGTGGCCCGGGTCGCAGGGATGCCCAGCCATCGTCTGGCGTCCCCGCTGGTGCGCCAGTGCCCCTTCATCCCTGTGGGCACCGGCCTGTATGATGCGAACGATGTGGAACTGCTGCGCGTCACGGGCCGCTGCTGGCTGCCCGCCGATGACGGCGGCCACGCCCTGCAATGCCTGATGACCCGCGCTCTGGTGGACCTGCCCGTGGGCGAGATCAGCCTCGAGACGCGGCGCACGGGCCGTGCCCTGGCCTGGGTGACCCTTTCGGACAAGGGCTCCCAGGGCATGCGCGACGATACCAGCGGCCCGGCCATGGCCGCCCTGGTGGCCGATACCCTGCCCCTGTGCCACAGCCAGGGCTTCCTGCTGCCCGATGATGCGGTGCAGCTGCGCGCCCTGCTGGTGGATCTGGCCCTGAACCAGGGCTATGACGTCATCTGCACCAGCGGCGGTACGGGCGTGGGCCCGCGCGACATCTCGCCGCAGGTCACGTCCGCGGTGCTGGACTATCCCCTGCCCGGCTTCAGCATGGCCATGATGCAGGCCAGCCTGGCCAAGACGCCCCATGCGGCCATCTCCCGCGCTGTGGCCGGCGTGCTGGGACAAAGCATCATCATCAACCTGCCCGGCAGCCGCAAAGCTGTCGTGGAGAATCTGGAAGCTGTCCTGCCCGCCCTGCCCCATGCGCTGGACAAGTTGCACGGCGATCCCGCCGACTGTGGAGGTTAATCCCTGATGAAACTGCCCAAATTCACTCTTCCCCGTTTTTCCCTGCCTTCCTGCCGGCCGGGGGCGCTGTGCGGACGTTTTTCCGTCCGCGGCTTCGTCTCCTTCTGCCGCATGATCCGCATCGAGCACTCCATCTTCGCCCTGCCCTATGCCTGGGCCGGTTCGGTCATGGCCGCCGGCGGCATGCCGCCGTGGGACAAGCTCGTCCTGCTGACCATCGCCATGGTGGGCGTGCGTTCCTTCGCCATGGGCATCAACCGTATCTTCGACCTGCCCTTTGACCGCGAGAACCCCCGCACCGCCAACCGCCATCTGGTCACCGGCGAGATCAGCGTGCGCCAGGCCTGGATCTTCTCCCTGGTCATGGCGGCCATCTTCGTGCTGGCCTGTGCGGCCATCAACACGGTCTGTCTCATCCTCTCGGTGCCTGCCCTGATCTTTGCCGCCGTCTACAGCCTGACCAAGCGTTTCTCGGCCGTCTGCCACTTCTGGCTGGGGGCCACCCTTGGCCTGGCGCCGCTGGCCGGTGCCCTGGCCGTGAATCCCGAGGGCCTGGCCATGGGGCCCATCATGCTCTTCTTTGCCGTGACCTTCTGGGTGGGCGCCTTCGACATCTACTATTCCTTCCAGGACTATGATTTCGACGTGGCCTTCCGCCTCTGCTCCGTGCCCTCGATCTACGGCCCGGACACCGCGCTGGCCATTGCCGGCTTCTCCCATGCCGTCACGTCCATCTTCCTGTTCCTGACCGGTATCGCCGCCGGACTGGCCTGGCCCTGGTATGTGCTCTGGTCCGGTGTGTCCGCCATCCTGTTCTGGGAACATCATCTGATGCGTCCGCAGGACCTCAGCCGCGTGAACATGGTCTTCTTCACCCTCAACGGCATCATCTCGCCGCTGGTGCTGGTGGGCGTCATCCTGGGAGTGGTGCTCTAAGATGCCGCGCAAGAAACAGTATCAGTGGGATGTGGAGACCAACGGGCAGGAAGCCCCCGAACAGCTCAGCCGCTCGGCCAAAAAGCGCCAGAGCTCGGCCCTGCAGGATCTGGGCGCCGAGCTGACCAAGCTGCCCGTCAACGAACTGGACAGGCTGCCCCTGACGCCCGATCTGCTGGAGGCCCTGCGCCTCTATACCCGCATCAGCAACCGTGAAGGCAAGCGCCGTCAGCTGCAGTTCATAGGCCGCCTCATGCGCGAGGTGGACGCCGGGCCGCTGGCCGAAGCCATCGAGGCCCGCAAGAACGGCCAGCAGGCCGATGCCGCCCGTCTGCACCTGGCCGAACAGTGGCGGGAAAAGCTGCTCTCCGCTGCCGAGGCGGACGTGGAGGATCTTCTGGCGGCCTTCCCTTGGCCCGATGCCGAAGCCGCGGGACGCCCGGAGCTGGAAAAACTGCTGGCCGAAGCCCGCAAGGAAGACGACCGGCGTCCGCCCCACGCCCGCCGCGCCCTCTTCCGGGGCATCATGCGTCTGCTGGAACAGCGTTAGGGAATTCTTTTGGCAGGGGAAGGGGCCCCTTTTGGAAAAGGGTCTCCCTTCCCCCTGCACCCCCATCCCCCTAAAACGTTTATCTGGGTCCGTGTCCTGCCCGAAAGGTGCGACCTGCGGGCCTCAGTCTTGATTCGCTCTTTTGTGGGTGTCTCCCCTCCTTCTTCCCCGGCCTTTCCACCTTGCCCTGCCACGGCAGTGCGCTGACTGTCCGTGAAAAGGCCGTTCACGCAAAGGCTGTCTGCCCCCTCATCCTGCGTAAAAGCCCTCTTGCCAATGATGGGTCAGCGGGATCTCCGTATGCTCCTTTCTCTGCATGGCTCCCGTGTGTCCGCCTGCGCCGATGCCGCCCGGCCGCATGCGGCAGATGGTGTGGTCACCAGAGGCCACGTCCGCGCCCTTCTGCCTCCATCGCTTGTCACGCAGGCGCCGAGATTTTTTCCCAAAACTGCCGCCCGCGCTGCCGGCCGGACGTTGCAAGCCCCTATGCCCGGCTTACCCGCTCAAAATTCGACAATTTAATCATTATATTTCAACATGTTATTGTCTTGAAAATTTTTCTCAGCAAAAAATGAAAAAATCGCTTGACCCCGAGGGAGTTTTTCCGTAGAAGTCTTCTTCGTTGAGTACGCCCTTGTAGCTCAGTCGGTAGAGTGCATCCTTGGTAAGGATGAGGTCACCAGTTCAATCCTGGTCAAGGGCTCCAGCAAACAACACGACGCCTGTGGAAACATGGGCGTTTTTTTGGGGAAACCCGGACATATAGGACCGCCCTTGTAGCTCAGTCGGTAGAGTGCATCCTTGGTAAGGATGAGGTCACCAGTTCAATCCTGGTCAAGGGCTCCAGAAATTTCAACGCCTGTGGAAACATGGGCGTTTTTTCTTTATCTGCTCCAAGGAGCCTGTCATGCAGATCCCCGTCCCGGTCGCCACAGTCGGCCTGCTGGTGCTCTCCAATGTCTTCATGACCTTCGCCTGGTACGGTCACCTGAAGCACAAGAGCATGGCCCTGCCCATGGTCATCTTCATCAGCTGGTGCATCGCCTTTTTCGAGTACGTGCTGCAGGTCCCGGCCAACCGCATCGGTTACGGCTACTTCAATGCGGCGGAGCTGAAGACCATCCAGGAGGTCATCTCCCTGACGGTCTTCTCGCTCTTCTCCGTCTTCTACCTGCACGAGACCCTGCGCTGGAACCACATCCTGGGTTTCGCCCTCATCGTGCTGGCCGCCTACGTCATCTTCAAGGAATGGTAGCATGGTCAGCACGGCTATCATCCTTTTCTGTACCTGCGCCGCCTTCGTGGCGGGCTTCATCGATTCCATCGCGGGCGGCGGCGGCCTCATCACCATCCCCGCCCTGCTGCTTTCCGGCCTGCCGCCCCAGCTGGTCCTGGGCACCAACAAGGTGGGCTGCTGCCTGGGCACCGGCGTGGCCATGCTCAACTTCGCCCGCAGCAACCTCATCCTCTGGCGGCTGGCCCTGCTGGGCGTGGGCTTTTCGCTGGTAGGGGCAGGTATCGGCACCGAGCTGGCCCTCTACATCTCGCCCGACCTGCTGGGCAAGGTGCTGGTGCTCCTGCTGCCCTTCGCCATGCTGGCCACCCTCATGCCCAAGAAGGAGCAGAAAAATCCGCCGCTCACCTCCGGTCGCCGTTACTGGATACTGGCGCCGCTCTGCTTCCTCATCGTGGGCATCTATGACGGCTTTTTCGGTCCCGGCACCGGCAGCTTCCTGATCCTGGCCCTGCACTGGGTCCTGCGCATCAGCCTCCTCGAAGCCTCGGCCACGTCCAAGGTCATGAATTTTGCCTCCAACCTCGGCGCCATGATCCTCTTCATCTGGAACGGCGCCGTCATCTGGAGCGTCGGCCTGCCCATGATGGCCGCCAACATCGCGGGCAACTGGCTGGGCAGCCGTCTGGCCATCAAGGTCGGTACCGAAGCCGTGCGTCGCTTCCTCTGGGTCTCGCTCTCCCTGCTGCTGGCCACCCTGATCTGGCGCTTTTTTATCTCTCCCTATCTGCTTGGGGCCTGATCCTCCCGCTCCGTTTCGATATCAGGCCGGCAGCCATGCGCTGCCGGCTTTTTTGTTTTGGCCCCGGTGCGGACAGGGAGCGGACGTACGAGCTGCGGCGCGGCGATGATTGGTTGCCCAACCATCATATGAAAAAAATAGTTACCGCTTGCCCATGCCCCGGCGGAGTGCTAGAGCAGGAGAAAACAGCCCTTGCGGACAAAAGGAGTCCTGTATGCTGAAGCGTATCGTTCCTCTCGTTCTGGCTCTCGTTCTCTGCGCCGGTCTGGCCCAGGCCAAGACCAAGGCCCCCGCGACCCAGCTCCCCGGCGACCTGACCCTGGCCGAAGCCCAGAAGGTGCTCGATGCGGCTCTGGTCAAGGCCAAAGCCCAGGGCGTGCCCATGAATATCGCCATCGTGGATGCTGGCGGCAACCTGAAGGCCTTCGTGCGTCAGGACGGCGCCTTCATCGGCAGCATCGACGTTTCCACCAAGAAGGCCGTCACGGCCCGCTACTTCAACATGCCCACCTCCACGCTGGGCGCCGCTTCCCAGCCCGGTCAGGAACTGTTCGGCATCGAAGCCACCAACGGCGGTCTGGTGATCTTCGGCGGCGGTGAGCTGCTGATCCGCGACAACGTCATCGTGGGCGCCATCGGCGTCAGCGGTGGTAGCGTGGCCGAAGACACCAACGTGGCCAAGGCCGGTGCCGCTGCCCTCAAGTAGGCTTTTTCTCGTACGCAAAGGCCCTGCGGAACACACACCGCAGGGCCTTTTTTTGTGCAACGTTCCGGAGAACCGGCAGGCGCGGCAAGATGCGCCCCACCATGCGGCTCTCTTCATGGCACCTATCTTCATGAACTGGCAGGAGCACGGCCGGTCGCCCAACGTGGGAAAGAAGCGATGCACGCGGGCAGCTTGTCATGGAAAGGGAAGGGGCCGCTCAGTCTTTCGTCACCGTGCTTTTGAGGCTCGCGGCAGGGCGGGATCTCCCCTTTTTGCGTTCCGCCGGATCGTCCAGCTCCGGCAATGCCCCGCCGGCGATGGCCCACAGATACAGCGAGGCCAGCGAACCATAAGGCGAGAAGCGCCTGCGGTACCGCTCGAAGCGCTCGCGCGGCATCTCTTTGTGGCGGTAGAGCATGCGCAGGCCGCGCCGGATGGCCAGATCGTCATAGCTCAGGATGTCGGGCCGCTGCAGGGAAAAAAGCAGCAGCATCTCGGCCGTCCAGACGCCGATGCCGCGCAGGGCGGCAAGACGGCGGCAGACTTCGGCGTCCTCCAGAGCGTCCATGCCCGGCAGATCCAGTTCCCCGTCCACCACCTGCCGGGCGATGCCGCGCATGTAGTCCACCTTGCGCGCGGAAAGCCCCAGCGCCTGCAAGGCAGTCTGCGGCTGGGCCAGCAGGGCTTGCGGCGTGACCTCGCCCAGCAGGCAGCACAAGCGTCCCCAGACCGTGCGCTGGGCCGCCATGCTGATCTGCTGGCCCGTGATGGCATGCATCAGGGCCTGGAAAAGATCCGGCATGACCTCCCGACGCACCGGGCCGATGGCCTGCATGGCCGCTGCCAGTTTTTTGTCCTTGCGGGCCAGATGATCCACAGCCGCCTGATCGTAGTGGAAAAAATTCCCTTCCGGCATCGATGCCCTCCCCTGTTTGTCCGGCCGCTTCCGGCCATCGTCCCTGCCCTTCTGATGCCACAGCTCAGCAAAAAGCAAAACCGCCTGCATGAGAACGGCGGCTATCGTCCTGTGCGTGTCCAGGCATCCGGTTGCCGGCCCCCCATAAAAAGAGAGAGGCCCCCGGACGATTTGCCGGACTCGCCCGCCGTCTGTCCGTATCAACGGCCCGAACGTTGAGGAATGGCGGACGCCTTCTCCCCAAAACAAAAAGGACGGGAAAATATCCCGTCCTTTTCTTATTGTTGTTGTCTGCCGGCTAGTTCTTCAGGCTGTGGATGGGAGCCGGGATGCGACCGCCCAGACCGATGAAGGCGCTGGCATCGCCCTTGGGCACGGGGATGATGGCCGCCTTGCCCAGCAGGCCGCCGAAGCTCACTTCTTCGCCCACGCCCTTGCCGGGCACGGGGATGACGCGCACGGCCGTGGTCTTGTGGTTGATCATGCCGATGGCCATTTCGTCGGCGATGAGGCCGGAAATGGTGCTGGCCGGGGTGTCGCCGGGAATGGCGATCATGTCCAGGCCCACGGAGCAGACGCTGGTCATGGCTTCCAGCTTTTCCAGGCTCAGCAGGCCGGAGGTGGCGGCCGCCTCGATGCTGGAGTCTTCGGAAACGGGGATGAAGGCGCCGGACAGGCCGCCCACCGAAGAGGAGGCGAAGGCGCCGCCCTTCTTCACGGCATCGTTGAGCATGGCCAGCACGGCCGTGGTGCCGGGCGCACCGATGCTGGACAGGCCCACGCTCTGGAAGATCTCGCCCACGCTGTCGCCCACGGCCGGGGTGGGGGCCAGGGAAAGGTCGGCCACGCCGAAGGGCAGGCCCAGACGCTGGGCCACTTCGTTACCGATCATCTCGCCCACGCGGGTCACCTTGTAGGCCGTACGCTTGATGACTTCGGCCACATCCAGCAGGGTCATGGGCTTGCCGCCGTTACGGCTGTGCTCCAGGGCGCGGTCGATGGCCTTCTTGACCACGCCGGGGCCGGAGACGCCCACGTTGATGACCACGTCGGGCTCGCCCACGCCCAGGTAGGCACCGGCCATGAAGGGCACGTCCTGCGGGATGTTGGCGAAGACCACCAGCTTGGCGCAGCCAAGGCCGCCGCGGTCGGCCGTGGTCTGGGCCACCTTGAGGATCTGTTCGCCCATCAGGGCCACGGCATCCATATTGATGCCGGAGCGGGAAGAGGCCACGTTGATGGAGGAGCAGATGCGGTCCGTGGTGGCCAGGGCTTCGGGCAGGGCCTCGATGAGGGCGCGGTCACCGTTGGCGAAACCTTTTTCCACCAGGGCGGAGAAACCGCCCAGGAAGTCGACGCCGGCTTCCTTGGCCGCTTCGTCCAGGGCCTGACAGACGCGCACCATGCCGTCGGGGCCGAAGGGGGCCCCCACCACGGCGATGGGGCTGACGCTGATACGTTTATTGACCACCGGGATGCCGTACTTGTCGCCCACTTCGTTGCAGACGTTGACCAGCTGGGAGGCATAGCGGTGCAGCTTGGCTTTGACGTTGCCGGTGAAGAGGTCGATGTCATGGCTGACACAGTCGAACAGGCTCACGCCCAGGGTCACGGTGCGCACGTCCAGATGCTCGTTGCGGAGCATGTTGAGCGTATTGATAACTTCGCGTTCAGAAAGCATGGATATTCCTTATGATACTTGCGGAGGCGGTCCTGCCGCGCTCCCGGGACGGACGGGATCCTAGAAGGAGCCGATACGATGGACGGCTTCGAAGATGTCGCGGTGCTGCACGCTGACGCGCAGGCCCTGGGCCTGGCCTTCGCTGGCCAGCTCGCGACGCAGGCGGCCGAGGTCCGCATTTTCGGGGACCTTGACCTCGAACACGAACAGGGCGTGATTGCTGTGATCCTGGCCCAGAACGGCCTTGAGGCTGTCGATGTTGACGCCGTGACGGGCAAAGACGCGGCTCATGGCAGCGATGAGGCCGGGGCGGTCGGGGCCGTCCACCGTGACCACGAAGGGCTGGCTGACCACGGAGTCTTCCCAACGGCCTTCCACGGCCGGGCGCACCAGCACGGAAAGGTCGAGCTTGGCATCCACCAGGCCCAGGGCCAGCTGGGTGTGCAGGGATTCTTCCGTCACGTTTTCAGGGGCCTGGACGATAAAGATGGCCGCGAACTCACCGCAAAGGATGGTCTGGGTGACCTCGATAATATTGCAGCCGGTCTGCCCGAGGATCTGGCTTACCGCGGAAACGATGCCGGGACAGTCCCGGCCGAGAAAGGAGATGGTCAATTTTTTCATGTTCGGTCCTTGCGGGGTTACGTTTTGAAAACGGTAAACTATGCTTCAATGAAATTCAAGTATGACTACTTTATCATTTTCCTGGCCGAAAGGCACCCTTGGGCCGCAGAGGTCCCCCGGCCCCGAACCTTGACGACGGGGCCTGAATGGCATACCTCTAGCCATTCAACCGTTGAGCCCGAAAGAGGGCCGGGCCATGCCCGAAGCAGGAGTTTGCAGTGGAAAACCGGGAAAAGAGTCCTAAGAAGCAAAAGATCAAGCTGAATACCAAGTCGCAGCACGCCGCCTATTTCATGCCCATGCTTGAGGGCTTTGCCGAGCGCGACATGCTCAACGAAGTCATCAAAAACCGCGTCGTCAAAGCCTGTGACCTGCTGGACGCCGGTGTGCCGCTGTTCCCCAATGATTTCCGCAAGGAACATGCCGTCAGCTGGGTGCTGGACAATTTCGGCAGCCTGAGCGCCGAAGAGCTGGAAGCCAAGGGGGACGTGTTCGCCATCGCCGGCCGCATCGTCTCGCTGCGTTCCTTCGGCAAGGTGGCCTTCTTCCACATCATGGACGAGAGCGGCCGCATCCAGTGCTACGCCAGCCGCGAGGAACTGCCCGAAGAGGTTTATAATGTAGTGAAGAAGCTGGACGTGGGCGACATCGTCGGCGTGTCCGGCCATCTTTTCCATACCAAGACGGGCGAGCTGACCATCTCCTGTCGCAACCTCAAGCTCATCACGCGCTCCATGCGTCCCCTGCCGGAAAAGTATCACGGCCTCAAGGACATGGAGACCCGCTACCGCCAGCGCTATGTGGACCTCATCGTCACCGAGCGCGCCCGCGAGATCTTCCGCAAGCGCAGCATGATCGTGAGCGAGTTCCGCCGCTTCCTCGAAGAGCGCGGCTTCATGGAAGTGGAGACTCCCATGATGCAGGCCGTGGCCGGTGGCGCCGCCGCCCGCCCCTTCGAGACCTACCACAACGCCCTGGACCTCAAGCTCTACATGCGCATCGCGCCCGAGCTGTACCTCAAGCGTCTGCTGGTGGGCGGCTTCGAAAAGGTCTTCGAGCTCAACCGCAACTTCCGTAACGAAGGCATCGACACCCGCCACAACCCGGAATTCACCTCCTGTGAATTCTACTGGGCCTACGCCAACTTCCACGACCTCATGGACCTGACCGAAGAGCTCTTCGCCCGTCTGGCCAACAAGGTCTGCGGCGGCACGGTCATCACCTACCAGGGCCAGGAGATCGACCTCACCCCCGGCAAGTGGACCCGCATGTCCTTCTACGAATCGCTGACCAAAATCGGCGGCCACAGCCCCGAATTCTACAACGACTACAACAAGGTGCGCGACTACATCCGCAGCCGCGGCGAAAAGGCCACCGACAGCGAGAGCCTGCCCAAACTGCACGCCAAGCTCTTCGATCTGGATGTGGAAGAGAAGCTGATCCAGCCCCACTTCATCTACCACTACCCCACCGAGATCTCGCCCCTGTCGCGCCGTAACAACGAGCACCCCGACCTGACGGACCGTTTCGAACTGTTCATCACCGGTCGTGAACTGGCCAACGCCTTCTCCGAGCTCAACGACCCCGTGGACCAGCGTCTGCGCTTCGAAGAGCAGGTGCGCGAGAAGGAGGCCGGCGACGACGAAGCCCACGCCATGGACGAGGACTTCCTGCGCGCCCTGGAATACGGCATGCCCCCGGCGGCCGGCGAAGGCATCGGTATCGACCGCCTCGTCATGCTGCTGACGGACTCCGCCTCCATCCGCGAAGTCATCCTCTTCCCGCTGCTGCGTCCGGAGTTCTAAACAAGCATGCGCATGCCCTTTGAGCTGTTTGTGGCGCTGAGATATCTGTTCTCGCGCCGCAAACAGACCTTCATCTACATCATCTCCATCATGTCCATCCTGGGCGTCGCCCTCGGCGTCGGCGCCCTGGTGGTGGTCCTGGGCGTCTACAACGGCCTGACCACCGACATGCGTGACAAGATCATCGGCGCCAATGCCCACGGCATCGTCATGTCTTACGTGCCCGCGGCCTTCCAGCAGCACCCCGACCTGGTGCGGCGCGTGGAGGCCGTGGAGCATGTGCGCGGCGCCACGCCCTTCATCTATACGGAAGTCATGCTCTCCGCCGCCGGCGGCGTCAAAGGCCTGGTGCTGCGCGGCATCGATCCCGAAAGCGCGCCCAAGGTCCTGAGCATGCTGCGCGAGATCCGTCGCGGCTCCGTGACCGATCTGAAACGCGAGGGCACGCCGGGCATCGTCATCGGCGAGGAGCTGGCCAAGCGTCTGGGCATCGGCCTAGGCAGCCGCGTCAACCTGCTCTCCCCCTCCGGGGAAAAGGGCGCCACCGGCTATTCGCCGCGCATCCGCCCCTTCGAGGTGGTGGGCATCTTCAAGACCGGCATGTTCGAATACGATGCCACCCTGGCCTTCGTGGACCTCAAGGCCGCGCGCGACATCCTCGGCCTGCCCGACGGCTTCCTCACCGGCATCGAGATCATGGTGGACGACGTCTACAAGGCCGACGCCATCGCCCAGAGCGTGCAGGACACCCTGGGCTCCCCCTTCTATGTGCGCCACTGGATGGAGATGAACGCCAACCTTTTCGCGGCCCTCAAGCTGGAAAAGATCGGCATGTTCATCCTGCTGACCATGGTGGTGCTCATCGGCTCCTTCTCCATCGTGACCTCCCTGGTCATGCTGGTCATGGAGAAGACCCGCGACATCGCCATCCTCATGTCCATGGGCGCCACCCGTTCCATGATCCGCCGCATCTTCATGCTCCAGGGCACCATCATCGGTTTCGTGGGCACCCTGCTGGGTTACGGCATGGGCCTGAGCCTGGGCTGGGCGCTGAAGCGTTACCGCTTCATCAAGCTGCCCGAGAACGTCTACACCCTGGATCACCTGCCCATCATCATCACCTGGCAGGACGTGCTCATCATCGGGGCCAGCGCCATGCTGCTCTGTTTCCTGGCAACCCTGTACCCGGCGCGGCAGGCCGCACGCCTTGAGCCCGCGGAAGCCCTGCGCTACGAGTGATCATGGCCGAGCTCTACAAATTCGAACATGTGGGCAAGCGGTTCTCCGGCCCGGAGAACCTCGAGATATTCAAGGATATCAACCTTTCCGTGGAAGAAGGAGAGTCCCTGGCCATCGTGGGGACCTCCGGCTCCGGCAAGAGTACCCTCTTGCATCTTATGGGGGCTCTTGATACTCCAAGCAGTGGAAAAATCTTTTTTGACGGCCGGGACATGTCCGAGATGAGGCCTGACGAAAAGGCCCGCTTCCGCAACAGGACGCTGGGCTTCGTGTTTCAGTTCCATCATCTCCTGCCGGAATTCTCGGCCTTGGAAAACGTGGCCATGCCGGCCCTGATAGGCGGTGCCTGTCGTGCCGATGTGCTGCCCGATGCCCGTACCATGCTGGAACGCGTAGGTCTTGCCCACCGTGTGGAGAGCAAGGTCTCCACCCTGTCCGGCGGGGAGCGGCAGCGGGTAGCCATCGCTCGCGCCGTTTTGCTGCGCCCCCGGGTGCTGCTGGCTGACGAACCCACGGGCAACCTTGACGAAAATACTGGTGAGCAGGTCAGCACCCTGATGCGCGAACTGAATCGCGAACTGGGCATGACCCTCGTGATTGTCACCCACAACCGCGAGCTGGCCGCCACCATGAATCGTAGTCTGGAACTGAGAGCGGGGACTCTGTATGAAAAAACATTTGCGTAATTGGCTGGGCCTGTTCTGTTTCGCCCTGCTGGCCTGCCTGTGGGGAGCCGCCCCGCTGCAGGCTGCGGGAAACACGGTGCTGGTGTTGCCCTTCCAGGTCACTGCCGGCCCTGAGATGCCCAATGCGGCCCGGGATGTGCCGCAGATCATCGGTACGGAGATGCAGCAGCGCGGTCTGTCCGTCATCCCCATGGACAAGGCCCGCAGCCTGCTGTCCTCCCGCGGCGGCAGCATCGACATGGCCGCTGCCCGCGAGCTGGGCAAAAAAGCGGGCGCCGACCTGGTGCTGTTCGGCAGCTTCAAGCAGAACGGCGAAGGCTTTGCCCTGCAGTCCCTGCTGGTGCCGGTGAACGAAGGCCAGGCCAAGCCTGCCAACTTCGATCGCCCCTCCCTGCTGAGCCTCAATGAATGCGCCGCCGCCATGGCCGGTCAGGCTTCCGGCATGCTGGCCGGTGCCGCTGCCGCCGCCCCTGCGGCCAGCAGCGCTCCCCGCACCGAACCCAACGATCCCATCGGTCGCGCCGACTTCGTGCCCATGGGCACCGCCAAGGGTGCTCTGGCCGACGTGCAGGTGCGCGGCCTGCAGGTCATGGACCCCGAAGTGGTCCTCATGCGCCTCTCCATCCGCAAGGGCGACACCCCCTCCGCCAACGACATCAACGAAGAAGTCAAGCGCATCTGGGAACTGGGCTACTTCAGTGACGTCCAGGCCCACATGGAAGGCAACGTGCTGGTCTTCACCGTGGCGGAAAAGCCCCGCATCGAGAACATCATCGTGGAAGGTTCCCACGAGATCGATGCCGAGGACGTGATCGCCGCCATGGGCACCAAGTCCGGCAACGTGCTCAACGAACAGCTCATCGCCGACGACCTGCAGAAGATCAACGAACTCTACCGCAAGGAAGGCTACTATCTGGCCCGTTCCAGCTACCGTCTGGACAGCCGCTCCGGCGGCCGCGGCGCCGTGCTGGTCATCCAGGTGGAAGAAGGCAACAAGCTCTACATCAAGGAAGTCAAGATCGAGGGCCTGGAGCAGCTGGACAAGGGCGACATGGACAAGTACCTGGCCCTCAAGCCCCGCAACATCTTCTCCTGGTTCACGGGCACCGGCGTGCTCAAGGAAGAACACCTGGAGCGTGATACCAACGCCATCGCCGCCTACGGCCTGAACCAGGGTTTCGTGGACATCCAGGTGGCCGCTCCCGACGTGCAGTACAAGGAAGACGGCATCTATGTGACCTTCAAGGTCCATGAAGGCCCCCGCTACAAGATCCACGACATCAAGTTCGGCGGTGACATCATCGACGAAGAACAGGCCATGCTGGACGTGGTCGAGATGGACGAATGGAAGAAGGACAACGACTACTTCTCCATCACCGTCATGCAGGAAGACAGCAAGCGCCTGACCAACTTCTACACCGACCGCGGTTACGCCTTTGCCGAGGTGGACACCCGCGTCATGAAGGTGGAAGGCGACGAGCCCATGGTGGACGTGGGCTACATGGTCAACAAGAAGGAAAAGGTCTTCATCCGCCGCCTGATGGTCGACGGCAACACCAAGACCCGTGACAACGTCATCCTGCGCGAGATGCGCCTGGGCGACGGCGACCAGTACGAAGGCGAAAAGATGCGCCGTTCCGCCGAACGCCTGAACCGCCTGCGCTACTTCTCCGCCATCGACAGCGAACTGATCCCCACCGATCGTCCTGACGAAGTGGACCTCAAGATCAAGGTCAAGGAAGACAACACCGGTGCCCTCATGGGCGGTATCGGCTATTCCACCTATTATGACGTGGGCGTGACGGCCTCCATCATGGAGCGCAACCTCTTCGGCCGCGGCTATCAGGTGCAGCTGCAGGGCTTCTTCTCCTGGCGCCGCACGTCGGGCGTGTTCTCCTTCACCAACCCGCGCGTCTACGATACCGACCTGTCCTTCGGCAACGACATCTACTACATCTACGACTACTGGGACGACTTCACCAAGGAAACCATCGGTGACACCATCCGCTTTGGCTATCCCATCGGTGAATATACGTCCGTGGGTATCGGCTACCGCCTGGAACGCTACGACCTCTATAACGTGGATGCCGATGCTTCGCCCTACATCTCCGACTACAAGGGCACCAACTGGACCAGCGCCATCTCCGCCCGCATCCTGCGCGATACCACCGACGACCGCGCCCGTCCCACCAAGGGCACCATCGCACGCCTGTGGGCCGAATACGGCGGCGGCGGCCTGGGCGGTACCGACAACTTCATCAAGGCCGTGGCCGACTGGCAGGGCTTCTGGTCCATCAATCCCGAAAACACCTTCCACCTGCGCGCCCGCGTGGGCGGGGTGTTCCAGAACACCAGCAGCCGTGTGCCCGTGTTCGAACGCTTCTGGCTGGGCGGCATGGATACCGTGCGCGGTTACTCCTACTCCGACCTCTCGCCCCGCGACGACAAGTACGGCGGCGACCAGATCGGTGGTGACCGCATGGGCGTGCTGAACGTGGAATACATCTGGACCTTCCAGAAGGACATGGGCCTGGCCCTGGTGCCCTTCTTCGATGCCGGTTTCAACATCGATCACAAGACCATGGCCAACGACTTCAATGACAAGATCGTCTACTCCGCCGGTCTGGAACTGCGCTGGCGTTCGCCCATGGGCGACCTGCGCCTGGCCTATGGCTATCCCCTGTCCAAGGACTACGACGGCGAGCGTGAGCAGGGCCGTCTGGAATTCAGCATGGGCCAGTTCTTCTAGGCCGGGCTGATCTCCTTCGCGTCAAAAAAGCTCCCTTCGGGGAGCTTTTTTTTATGTCGGAAAACAGACACTCCCTTGGAGGGGCCTACACGGAGAGCTTGTAATATACTGAAAACACAATCTTTTTAATAAAAACATCTTCATGGCACGCAACCTGCAAAGGATAGGCTACGGCAAAGTTCCCCTCCCGGGAGCAGCCACTATCCAGCGAGTTCTGTGTCATGGCCAGGAAAAAAGTCACCCCCGCTCCCCGTCCCCAGTCCCCCGGCATGATGGCCCGTATCCTGCCTCCTCTGGGATTCATCCTGGCCTTTTCCCTTCTGGCGGCCTTCTGCCATACCATCAGCCATGGCGCCACCCTGTCCCCCGCGCAGCGCTATGAAGCCGCCAAGGACGACATGGATGCCTTGCGCCAGGACAATAAACGCGGCATGCAGCGTGCCCCTTGGGAAGAAGTGGCCGCGTCCTTCCATGCCATCCATCAGAACGCCACCACCTGGGCCAACCGTCCTGCCGCCCTGTTCAAGGCCGCGGAATGCTACGAAGAGCTTTCCCGCCGCTCCTTCGCCATCTCCGACGCCCGCAAGGCCGCCGGGACTTTCGAGGAAGTGGCCCGGCAGCACGAGAGCAGCCGCCTGGCCGATGATGCCCTGCTGCGTGCCGCCCGTATCCGGGCCGACAGGCTCAAGGACACCCGGGGCGCGTTGAAGCTGCTGGATACGCTCTGCCGGGATTATCCGCGCGGCGACATGTACGCCGAAGCCCGCCGCCTGCGGCAGGAACTGGCCCCGGGCAAGGATGCCCCGCAGCCGTCCGTGCAGCCTGCCCGTCAGATATCCGACACCCCTCCGGCAGACGATGCCCGCCAGGCCCTGCAGCGTTATGAGAATGCCAAGAAGACCATGGAGCTCCTGCGTGCCGACAAGCGTCGTTCCTGCTGGCGCGAACCCTGGGAAAACCTGCAGGGCGATTTCATGCAGGTCTACCAGAGCCGTCCCAATGCCACGGTCAGCGCGGCGGCCCTGTTCCGTGCCGGAGTCAGCGCCCGTTCTCTGGCCGACTGTTCCCACCTTGCCGCCGACTACCGCACGGCCCGTACCCTGCTGCTGCGTGTGCCGGAAGAATTCCCCGGCAGCGCCCTGGCTGACGATGCCCTGCTGCAGGCCGCGCAGATCAGTGCCGAGGAACTGAAAGACCGCACCGAGGCCGTGCGCCTGCTGGCCCGTCTGGAAAAAGAATATCCCCGTGGCGACATGCGCCCCCAGGCCACGGCCATGCGGCAGCAGTTGGCCCCCGCCGCTGCGGACAGCCGTCTGGCGGATGCCTCCGCCGGCAAGGGCAAGGCCGTCCGGGTCAACAATGTGGTGGCCGGGCAGCCGGGCCTTTCCGTGCAGCGCGTGTTCATCGACGCCGGGCACGGCGGACGTGATCCGGGCACCATCCACAATGACGTGATCGAGCGCAACATCACGCTGGACATCGCCCTGCGTCTGGGCCGCCTGCTGGAGGACAACGGCCTGGAGGTCATCTACAGCCGGCGCAAGGACGTGGCCGTGAGCCTGCGGGACCGCACCGGCAAAGCCAACCAGGCAGGCGCGGACCTGTTCGTCTCCATCCACGTCAACGCCCATGAGGACCGCGGCATCAACGGCTTCGAGACCTATTATCTGGACATCTCCCGCGATCCCCGGGCCGTGCGTGTGGCCAGCCAGGAAAACGCCCGCAACGACAGGAACCTGGGCGAGGTCCAGAAGATCCTGTCCGACGGCATGCTCACGGCCCGCCAGTACGAGAGCCGCAGGCTGGCCACCGACATCCAGAAGCAGTCTCTGGCCCGTCTGAAGCGCCGCGGCTATACCGTGCGCGACAACGGCACCCGGGCGGCCCCCTTCATCGTCCTGCTGGGTGCGCGCATGCCCTGCGTCCTGGTGGAAGTGGGCTACTGCTCCAATCCGCATGAGGCCCGCAACCTGCTCGACGCCCGCTACCGCATGATCCTGGCCGAAGGTCTGGCCGAGGGCATCCTGAGCTACAGCGACCGCGTGCGGCAGAACCGCACGGCCCAGAATTCCTTGACGCCCCCTGCCTCTGGTGCTATGTGATGAACGGTAAACAAGAGGTTTCCCTCTTGCTACCAGAAAATCTACACAATCACTGCCTGGCGGCATCCTCGATCCGCGGAGCATTCGATCAAAGGGAGTTTTTTCCATGCGCAAACTGATGTATCTGACCCTTGCGGTCTGCCTGATGATGGCGGGGGCCGTTGCCGCCAATGCCGCTGAACCTGCTGCCGCCAAGATCGGCGTCGTGGACATGCAGGCTGTCGCCACCCAGAGCGAACCTGCCCAGGCCGCCAAAAAGCAGATGGAAAGCAAGTACGGCAAAGAGCGTGCCGCTCTGGAAAAGCAGGGCGAAGCCCTGAAGAAGTCTGCCGAGGAACTGAAGGGCCCCAAGGCCTCTGATGAAAAGAAGCTGGCCTTCATCCGCAAGAAGCAGGAACTGGACCAGAAGACCCGCAACTTCCTGCGCAAGGTGGAACAGGACGAAGTGAAGCTGCGCCAGGATATGGTCACCATGGTCTTCAACGCCACCTACAACGTGGCCCAGAAGAAGGGCTTCAACTTCGTGGTGGACATCACCGCCGGTGGCGTCCTCTACGCCGACCAGACCATGGACCTGACCCAGGACGTGCTGGCCGAAGTCAACCGTCTCCACAAGGAAGACAAGGCCAAGGGCAGCAAGTAAGCGCCCCCACAGCCGGATCTCGAGCCCCCTGTCCGCAGGGGGCTTTTTTTTGCCGCCTGCCGGCAGCAGGCCGCCTTGTCTTGCGCCAGGCATCGGGCTAAACTGCGCCATCATACCCATCAAAGGAGTTTTCCATGTCGGACGCTACGCCTATCACCATGGACATCCAGCGTATCCTCTCCATCCTGCCCCACCGCTATCCTTTCCTGCTGGTGGACCGCGTGCTGGAATGCGTGCCTGGCTCCCATATCAAGGCCTACAAGAACGTGACCATCAACGAGCCCTTCTTCCAGGGCCATTTCCCCGGTGCGCCCATCATGCCCGGCGTGCTCATCCTTGAAGCCCTGGCCCAGACCGGCGCCCTGCTGGCGGTCTCCGGCATGGAAGGCGACCTGTCGGACAAGCTCTTCTTCTTCACCGGCCTGGACGGCGTCAAATTCCGTCGTCAGGTGGTGCCCGGCGACCGCCTGGAACTGCACTGCGACAATATCCGCATGAAGCTCAAGCTCTGCAAGATGGACGCCCGCGCGTATGTGGACGGCAAACTGGCCGCCGAGGCCCAGATCACTGCCGCCATCGGCGACCGCCCCAAGGCCTAGCATGAAAGTCGCTCTGGTGCATTACTGGCTGGTCAACATGGCCGGCGGCGAAAAGGTGCTGGAGGCCCTGTGCCGTCTCTATCCGCAGGCGGACATCTTCACCCACGTGGTGGACAGGGAAAAGCTCCTGCCCGAATTCCGCCGGCACAAGATCAGCACCACCTTCATCAACAGCCTGCCCGCCAGCCGCAGGCTGTATAAAAAGTACCTGCCCCTCATGCCGCATGCCCTGGAGCAGCTGGACCTGACAGACTACGATCTGGTCATCTCCAGCGAGTCCGGGCCCGCCAAGGGGGTCATCACCCGGCCCGACTGCCTGCACGTCTGCTACTGCCACACGCCCATGCGCTATCTGTGGGACAACTGGCCGGCCTACATGCGGAGCACGGGGCGGCTCTCCCGTCTGGCCATGCGCCTGCTGCTGCCCTCCCTGCGGCAGTGGGACTGCCTCAGCGCCCAGCGGGTGGACCACTTCGTGGCCAACTCCCGTCATGTGGCCCGGCGCATCCGCAAGTACTGGCGCCGCGAGGCCGCCGTGGTCCATCCGCCGGTGGACACCAACGCCTTCACGCCCCGCGCGGAACCGGGCGGGGAGCACTACCTCTGCTTCGGCCGTCTGGCTTCGTACAAGCGCGTTGATCTGGCCGTGGAGGTCTGCACCCGCCTTGGCCGCCCGCTGGTGGTGGCCGGTGACGGCGAGATGATGCAGCAGCTCAAGGCCAAGGCAGGCCCCAGCGTGCGCTTTGTGGGCCGCCAGGACGATGCCGCCGTGCGCGAGCTCATGGCCCGCAGCCGGGCACTGCTCTTCCCCGGCGAGGAAGACTTCGGCATCATCCCGGTGGAAGCCATGTCGGCCGGGGTCCCGGTCATCGCTTACGGACGCGGTGGCGCCACCGAGACCGTGGTGGACGGCGAGACCGGCCTGCTCTTCAGCGAGCAGAGCCCGGAGAGCCTGGCCGAGGCCCTGCAGCGCTTCGAACAGTGCGAAGGGGATTTCGATCCCCGACACCTGCACGCGCATGCGGAAAAGTTCTCTACCGAGAATTTCCTGACCGGCTTCCGCCATGAGGTGGAAGCGGCCATGGCCCGCATGTAAAGGACAAAACAGTCCGTAAAGAAAAAAGGACAGCCTTCATGGCTGTCCTTTTCTTTTGTCTCGCGAGCCTTTTCGGGGCTGTCCTCGTTCCATACAGGCATAGGCGACGCGCTTGTATCCGGGCAAGGTACTGCCCAGCCCCGCCCTTTTGCAAAGACACGATGTTTCCGCTGCTCCGGCGGAGCACTATCTGCTTCCGGACTCGTGGCTCCTGCAGGCCCCGCTAGTATGCGCCGTAGCCGGTGAGCACCACGGGGAAGGTGCGGGCCAGGATCCAGAGATCCATCCAGATGCACCAGTTGGTCACATAATAGCGGTCCAGGCTGACCCGTTCCTCGTAGGTCGTATTGTTTCGTCCGGAGACCTGCCACAGGCCCGTGATGCCCGGGCGCACCCGGCAGTAATCCGCGTAGACTTCGCCGTATTTGGCGATCTCGGCCTCCACGATGGGACGCGGCCCCACCAGGCTCATCTCGCCCCGCACCACATTGATCAGCTGGGGCAGTTCATCCAGGCTGCTCTTGCGCAGGAAACGGCCCACGCGGGTGATCCGGGGGTCATGCTTCAATTTGCGGTCCTTTTCCCACTCGTCGCGCAGATCGGGATTTTCCTCCAGATAGCGGGCCAGCACCTCGTCCGCATCCTGGCGCATGGTGCGGAACTTGAACACGTCAAAGGCCTTGCCGTCCTTGCCCAGGCGACGCTGCCGGTAGAACACCGGCCCGCGGCTGTCCAGACGGATCAGCAGGCACAGCAACAGGCCGGGCACAGAACACAACACGACCACGGGCAGACAGAGCACGAGGTCCAGGGCTCTCTTGAGGCGCTGCCGCCAGCGACGGCGCAAATTCTGCATGAGCATGAAGCCCGTCATGGTCCCCAGGTCGCAGGCATGGAACCAGTGCTGCCGGACGCCGCTGCTCTGGGCGGGCACCACCAGGATCTTGACGAAATAGCGGCTGGCTTCATGGACGAAGCGGGCCGTATGGGCATCGGAAGGCTGCAGCATCAGGGCGATGGCCCCGGGATGGCGACGCTCCGCGTCCTTCAGCTGGCGTCTGGCTTCTTCCATGTCCGGGGGCAGCGTGAAGATGTCTACCGGCGAAAGGCCCAGCCAGGGGTGGCGTTTGAGATAATGCCACAGCTCACGGCCCGTATTGCTGCGATCAAGGATCACCAGAGGGGTCCCCCACCAGCGGAACTTGCCGAAATAGTGACGGCAGAAGCGCCGTGTCACCGGCAAAAGGAAGATGCTCAGCAGCCAGGCCCCCACGAGCACGATACGCGAATAGGCCACACTGGCCTTGCCCGCGAACAGCAGGGCAAGGATGAGGCCGAAGGTCAGTGTGCTCAGCGCGCAGAGTTTGCGGCTTTCCACATAGGCAGGCAGCGAGATGACCCCGTAAAGGCCCAGGGCCAGCCCCATGAACGGCGCCAGCAGGAGCATGGAAAGCATCCAGTCATAGCTGGTGATGTTAAGATCGCCCCACAGGGCGCGCAGGCACAAAACAAAAAACGTACAGGCAAAAAGCGTCAGGAAGTCGCAACACACCAGCAGGATGACGCGGGGCGGCACCCCCAGACTCCGCAGCATGCGCTGAGCTAGACGGGAAAATTCCATCTTGATTCCGGTCTCCGGTAAGGAAGAAAAAAGGCGGGGACGGGCAGGAGAGCGGCTTTGTGACGCCTTCTCACTTGCGCCCGTGCGCGGCTTTTGCTAAAAAATTTTGTTGCCGCGCGATACGGCATCAGGTTATACCCGGCCCTCACATTTTACAAGGGAAGCACCATGAAAAAACTTTTTGTTTGCGCCCTGCTGTTCGGCCTGCTGGCCTCTGTGCCGGCCTTTGCCCAAAAGACCTACGTCAACGGCATCGACTCCAACTATCCGCCTTTTGCCTATGTTGATGAAAAGACCGGCCAGCCTGCCGGTTTTGACGTGGATGCCATGAACTGGATCGCCAAGACCATGGGCTTCAAGGTCGTCCACAAGCCTGTGGCCTGGGACGGCATCGTGCTGGCCCTTGCCAACAAGCAGATCGACATGATCGCTTCCGGTATGAGCATCACTGAAAAGCGCCGCAAGGTGGTGGACTTTTCCGATCCTTACTGGGAAGTCTCCCGCGTGTTCCTGGTGCCTGCCGACTCCAAGCTGACCCCTGCCGACATCCTGTCCAAGCCCATCAAGCTGGGCGTGCAGCGCGGCACCTCCGAAGCTGAAGCCATCAAGCAGGAACAGAAGGAAAAGGGCTATCCCTTTGAGCTGCGCTTCTATGAATCCTGTCCGCTGGCCGTGGAAGACCTGGTCAACGGCCGTATCGAAGCCGCCCTCATGGACTCCCTGCCCGCCGGTGACGCCATCGCCCGCGGCAAGGCCGTGAAGAAGGCCGGTGTGCACGGCGAACCCGACCAGTTCGGCGTGGCCATCCGCAAGGGCGACAAGGAACTGCGCGCCCTCATCGACGAAGGTTTCCGCAAGCTGCAGGCCGATCCCTACTGGAAGGAACTGCAGGCCAAGTACCTGAGCAAGTAATCTCTTACTGACTGATACAGCGGCCCGTGCCGCTTTTCCAAGGTGAACCGCCGCCCTTGTCGCGGCGGTTCGCCATGTCCATACAGCCCGTTTTTCTCATGTCCGATATCTTTCCCTTCAGCGCGATCCTGGATTTCCTGCGGGATATCCTCATGCAGGCCTGGCTCTGCCTGGCCGTCGTCCTGCGCCCCATCGTAGGCGATACCATCGTGGATGCCTTCCCCTTCATCATGGGAGGCACGCTGGTGACCGTGGGCTCGGTGGCCCTGGCGCTGGGCATGGGGCTGGTGCTGGGCGTCCCCATGGCCGTGCTGCAGGTGTACGGTAACGCCCTGGTCCGCCGTCTGGTGGGACTGTATGTCTGGTTTTTCCGCGGCGTCCCCATCCTGGTGCTGCTCTTCCTTTCCCAGGGGCTTTTCCTTTCCATGGGCTGGATCATCGAGCCCTTCCTGCTCTCCTGCCTCGTCATGGGCTGCATCAGCACGGCCTATCAGTCCCAGATCTTCCGGGGCGCCATCGAGAGCCTGCCCCAGGGACAGCTCAAGGCCGCACGCGCCCTGGGCATGCGCGACCTGACCGCCATCACCTGCATCATCCTGCCGCAGGCCCTGCGCCTTTCCATCCCGGGCTGGGCCAACGAATTTTCCATCCTCCTCAAAGACTCCGCCGTCTGTTACCTGCTGGGCACCATGGAGATCATGGCCCGCGTCAATGCCGTGGCCCAGCGTACGCATGAACATCTGGCGTTTTTCGCCCTGGCGGGGGTCATCTATTTCGTTTTGACGCTGATCGTGCTCAAGCTCTTGCGCCGCCTGGAAAACAAGGTCCAGATCCCCGGCTACTCCGCCGGCACGGTGGGCAGCATGGCCAAAAACACGCAGCATGGGGTAAAGAACGCATGAACGAAGTTGTCTTGCAGGTAAAAGGCATCAGCAAAAGCCTGGGCGGCAAGTCCATCCTGGACAATTGCTCCCTGAACATGAAACGCGGCGAGCTCAAGGTCCTCATCGGTCCTTCCGGTGCGGGCAAGAGCACGCTCTTGCAGTGCATCAACTGCCTCATCCCCCCGGACAAGGGCGAGATCATCCTTGAAGGCGAAAAGCTCGACTTTTCCAACAAGTCCAAGCTCTGCGCCTTCCGGGCCCAGGTGGGCATGATCTTCCAGGACTTCAACCTGTTCGACCACCTGACCGCCGAAGAGAACGTGGCCATCGCCCTGCGCAAGGTGCGCGGCATGTCCGCGGCGGCAGCCCGTGAGCGTGCCATGGACGAGCTGGCCCGCGTGGGCCTTGCCCGCCGTGCCCTGCTCTATCCCGCCCAGCTTTCCGGCGGCCAGAAACAGCGCGTGGCCATGGCCCGTGCCCTGGCCATGGACCCCAAGGTCATCCTGCTGGACGAGCCTACCTCCGCCCTGGACCCGGAACTGGTGGGCGAAGTGCTCTCCGTCATCCGTGACCTTTCCAAGGGCGGCATGACCATGATCATGGCCACCCACCAGATGGACTTCGCCCGTGCCCTGGCCCACGAGATCCTGTTCATGGAGCGCGGTGTCATCATCGAACAGGGTGCGCCCGAGACCCTGCTGGCCGAAGGCAGCAATACCCGTACCCGCGACTTCTGCGCGCACCTGCTGGATATGGGAGCCTAGCGTGGTCATCGACATCCCCTTTTTCACCCAGGACGTCATCCCGGCCCTCAACCAGGGCCTGAAAGTGTCCATCGCCCTCATCGTCCCGGCCAGTATCCTGGGCTTCGTGGGCGGCGTGGCACTGGGATGTCTGCGGGCCTTCGGCGGCCCCTGGAGCAGCCGGCTGGGCAACTGGTACACCGCCATCATCCGCGGTGTGCCGCTGGCCGTGCAGCTGATGATGATCTATTATGCCCTGCCCAAGATGGGCATCTATTTCGAGCCCTACGGCGCCGCCCTGCTGAGCTTCATCCTTTGCAGCGCCGCCTATCATTCGGAGTATATCCGCGGGGCCCTGCTCTCCATCCGTCAGGGCCAGATCAAGGCGGCCCAGGCCCTGGGCATGACCACCTTCCAGACCGTGTTCTGGATCGTCATCCCCCAGGCCGCCCGCCGTGCCCTGCCCGGCTGCGGCAACGAGATCATCTACCTTATCAAGTACAGTTCCCTTGCCATGCTCGTGACCTGTAACGAGCTCATGAGCGAAGCCAAGGTGCTGGCCTCGGACACCTTCCGCAATACGGAAGTCTTCCTGGCCGTGGGCCTCTACTACCTCATCCTGGTCTCCCTGGCCACCTGGTGCCTGCGCTGGCTGGAAAAGCGCTACAGCATCCCCGGCTTCGGCAACCGCTAGTTTCCTTTTTCATGAGGGGAGGGGAACCCCCTCTGCTGACGCGAGAGGGGGTCCCCCTCCCCTCAAACTCCCCTCCCCCTCCCCAGCGCGTTTTATTCTGTCCTGCGGGGCGGATAAAAAGCGTGCTGCGCTTCCCCGGCCCCTTGCCGTCAGCTCTGCCCTCGATGCCCGTAGATTCCTTCGTCGCAACGGGCACGCCCCTTACGGGCCGCCATTCGAGCGAGCCTCTTTTCACTGCTAAAAACGCAGCCACCACTTTCGCAAGTCCCTCCTCCCGCCCCTGGTATGCCTATCACGGACAGGCATGTCTTCTATCCCGTTCTGTCTAAAAGCCATCTACGTCCTGCCTTGAATAACGGCATCCTCTCCGCATACGCTCTACGCATCCCCCACCCAACCAGCGGCCGTTCTGCCATCACGGCAACTTTTCTTCCCCATCCATTGAGCGCGCCGATCGGGCGGCGTACGCCGAAGGCGTCGTGCCGCCCTTGCCCCGGCGCGCCCGCGCAGTACCGGGGACCGAGGCGGGGCAGGGGGTGCAGGGGGCCTGGGGCTGCCCAAGCCCCGGCCCCTTGCCGCTCGCCGCGCAGGCAGACCAGCCCGGATGTCGGGCAACGGCCGCTCATCGTGCGGCAGCCCTCCGCGTCACGCGGCTCTATCCCGGCACGGCGCAGCGTCCATCCTCCTCCTGCCGCAGCGGCGAACCTCTTTTACGTTGCCTTCCCCCCGGGCCGGTGGCATACTGCCGCCATGTCCATCTTCACCACATCCACTCCCGTCATCGGCACGCCGGAAAACGGCGAATGGCCTCTGGTGCACCCGCTGGCCTGCCTGCCCGAACCGGCCCTGGAGTCCCCCACGCAGGGCAGCATCCCCGACGATGCCGCCTGCATGGCCCTTTGGGACAAATATGGCATGCTGGACAATATCCGCGCCCATTCGCGCATGGTGGCCCATATCGCCACCGAGCTGGCCCAGCGGGCCCGCGCGGCCGGGTTCCCGGTCAATGTGGCCGCTGTGCGCGCCAGCGCCATGCTGCACGACATCGCCAAGACCTACAGCGTCCTGCACGGCGGCAGCCATGCCCAGCTGGGGGCCAGCTGGGTGGTGACCGAGACCCGCAACCATGCCTTGGCGCAGGGCGTGCTGCTGCACGTCCACTGGCCCTGGGCCGTCCCGGAGCAGGAGCCCGAACGCCTGTTCTCCATCCCGTTTTTCGTGATCTACGCTGACAAGCGGGTCAAGCACGACCAGTGCGTGCCCCTGCGCCAGCGCTATGAAGACCTGCTGGTGCGTTACGGCCATACGGAAAAGGCCCGCAAGGGCATCCGCCTTTCGTGGCAGCAGGGCGAATGTATCGAACGCGCCTTCGAGGCGCATCTGGGGTATGCCATCCATGAAGATTCTTTTGATAGCGGGCGGCTGGTCCAGCGAGCGTGAGGTCTCCCTGACCGGTGCCCGCGGCATGCAGGAAGCCCTGCTCAAACGCGGTCACGCCGTGACCTTCTTCGACCTGCTGGAAAATTTCGACGAGCTGCTGGAGACCGCCCGGCAGCATGACTTTGCCCTCATCAACCTGCACGGTTCGCCGGGCGAGGACGGTCTGGTGCAGGCCATGCTGGAAAAGGCCGGCTGTCCCTACCAGGGCTCCGGGCCTTCCGGTTCCTTCCTGGCCCTGAACAAGGCCGCCGCCAAGCAGATCTTCCGCATGGCCGGCCTGCCCACGGCCGACTGGGAATTCCTGCCCGTGCGCCCCGCCGAAGGCTGGGAACCGCGCCTGCCCTGGCCGCTCTTCGTCAAGACCACCACGGGCGGTTCTTCCCTGCGTCTGGGCCGTGCCACCAACCGGCAGGAACTGGATGCCCTCATGGACGAGATCTTCGCCGCCGGTGAAGGCGTGCTCATCGAGCCCCAGCTGCCCGGCAAGGAGATCACCTGCGGCATCCTGGGCGAGGAAGCCATGCCGCCCATCCTCATCGAACCCGTGGCGGGCGACTACTTCGACTACGAGAGCAAGTACGCCAGCGGCGGCGCGCGCGAGCTCTGCCCCGCGCCCGTTTCCCCGGCCGTCACCGCCGAGGTGCAGCGCCTGGCCCTGGCCGCCCACAAGGCCCTGGGCCTCAAGGGCTACAGCCGCGCCGACTTCATCCTCGGCCCCGACGACAGCCTGCACCTGCTGGAGGTCAACACCCTGCCCGGCATGACGCCCACCAGCCTCGTGCCGCAGGAGGCCGCCCAGCTGGGCATGGACTTTGGCCAGCTGCTGGAAAAACTCATCGAGCTGGGCATGGAACAGCACGCCAAAGCCTGATCCCTGCCCCTTCCGTTTGCCTTCAGGCGCGCTGTCCCCGGGCAGCGCGCTTTTTCGTTTCCGGCCCGTGCCGGGAGCGGCCCCGTTCCGAGCGCCCCGGCGCACGTCTGCCCAAGGAGGCAGCCCCATGAATCCCACTTTTGCCGCCCACGCGGCCGCCATCCTGACCATCCTCATCTGGGGCGCCACCTTCACCTCCACCAAGGTGCTGCTGCAGGCCTTTGCGCCCATCGAGATCCTTTTCCTGCGCTTTTTGCTGGGGGCCTGTGCCCTGTTGCTGGCCTGCCCCCGCCTGCTGCATGTGCGTGACCGGCGCCGGGAAGTGACCTTTGCCCTGGCGGGCCTGTGCGGCGTGACCCTCTACTTTTTGCTGGAGAACATCGCCCTGAGCTACAGCACGGCGTCCAACGTGGGCGTGCTGGTGGGCATATCGCCCTTTTTGACGGCCCTGCTGGCCCGCATCGTCCTGGGCGAGAGCCTGCATCCCGGCTTTTTCGTGGGCTTCGTCTGCGCCATGTCCGGCATCGTCTGCATCGCCGTCAACAGCAATGCCGTGCTCCGGCTCAACCCGCTGGGCGATGTCCTGGCCCTGCTGGCGGCCCTGACCTGGGCCTTCTATTCCATCCTGACCCGCAAGATAGGCGACTACGGCTACAATACCTTGCAAGTGACGCGCCGCATCTTCTGCTGGGGCCTGCTCTTCATGCTGCCAACCCTGCCGCTGTCCGGCTTCCGCTGGGGCCTGGAGCGTCTGGCGCAGCCCGAGATGCTGGCCAACCTGCTCTTCCTCGGTCTGGGAGCCTCGGCCCTGTGCTTCGCCACCTGGAATTTCACCATCCGCATCCTGGGCGCCATCAAGACCAGCGTCTATATCTACGCCGTGCCCGTGGTCTCGGTCATCACCGCCACCCTTTTGCTGGGCGAGCGCCTGACCGGCCTGGCCCTTACCGGCATGACCCTCATCATCCTCGGTCTGGTCATCTCCGAAGGCCGCCTGCCCCTGCGCCGCAAAAAAGCCTGACCGCAGCCGGGCCGCGCCCCGATATACCCCCCTGCCCCGGAACAGCCAAAAGCCCCGCGCCGTCATGACGACAGCACGGGGCTTTTCAGCAACGGGCCCGCAGGGCGGTATCCGCCTAGTTCCAGATCAGATGCAGCAACCAGTAGGAACAGAAGCCCACGGTAGCCGCAGCGGGCAGGGTCAGCACCCAGGCCGTGACCAGCTGTCCGGCCACGGTCCAGCGCACGGCGGAAAGGCGCTTGGTGGAACCCACACCGAAGATGCAGGCCGAGATGGTGTGCGTGGTGCTCACGGGAGCGCCCAGCACGGATGCCCCGGAGATGACCAGAGCGGCCGAGGTCTCGGCGGCAAAGCCGTGCACGGGCTCCAGCTTGAAGATGCGGTGGCCCATGGTCTTGACGATCTTCCAGCCGCCGATGGCCGTACCGGCGGCCATGGCCATGGCGCAGGCCAGCTTGACCCACAGGGGCACGGCCACTTCGTCGATCTCTCCGAAGATGAACAGGGCCAGGGTGATGATGCCCATGGTCTTCTGGGCGTCATTGAGGCCGTGGCTGGTAGCCATGAAGGCCGCGGACACCAGCTGCATCTTGCGGAAGATGCGGTTAACCTTGCTGCGCATGACCCGCGCGAAGATCCAGTAGATGAGCCACATGATGAGGAAGCCCACCCCAAAGCCCGCCAGCGGCGAGAGCACCAGCGGCAGCAGCACCTTGTTGACGATACCGGCAAAATTGAGGGCATCGGGCCCGGCATGGGCCAGGGCAGCACCCACCAGGCCGCCGATGAGCGCATGGGAGGACGACGAGGGGATGCCGAAATACCAGGTGAGGCAGTTCCAGAAGATGGCGCCCAGCAGGGCCGCCAGCACGAGGATATGGCTGCCCTGGACCACTTCGGGCAGGACGAGGCCCGCCCCGAGGGTCTTGGCCACCTCGGTGCCCAGCAGGGCCCCGGCCAGGTTGAGGGCGGCCGCCATGCCCACGGCAAAGCGGGGCGTCACCACCTTGGTGGAGACCACGGTGGCGATGGCATTGGCGCAGTCGTGCGCGCCGTTGGTAAAGTCGAATACCAGGGCGACAAGGACGATCAGAATGAGCAGGAGAGGGATCTCAAACATTCTTCAGCACCGCTTCTTCGATGGTTTCAGCCAGATTATTGACGTTTTCCAGAAGCATGCTGATGCGGTCGTAAGCCTGGCTCCACTTCATGATGTTCATGAGCCGGGCGGGGGTGATCTCCTGCTGGTCGTCCATGAGCTCGGCCAGTCCCACGGCCAGCAGCATGTCGCACTCGCCGCGCAGGTAGCGGAAGGCGCGCGTCTTGTGGCAGTCCTCACGCCGGGTCAGGCCGTCCAGCATCTCGCCGGTCAGCTCCAGCATGGAGCAGATGGTGCGCACCAGCTGCACGGCGGGGAAGCGCATGGTGGGGAACTCGAAGATGTGCAGACGGGTGCTCAGGGTGTGCAGGCCGTCCAGAGCCTCTTCCTGTTCCTGGTTGATGCGCAGGATGTCCTCACGGTCGATGGGCGTGATGAAGGTCTGCGACAGGTCGCGGATGATGCGCACATGGAGTTTGTCCGCCTCTTCCTCGATCAGGGCGATCTTCTTGTGGGCCTCGTCCATCTTGGACAGGTCCTCCAGCATGGCGAGCAACAGTCGCGACATGTGGCGCAAATGGCTGTTTTGCTCCAGCAGCATTTCAAAGAACGGAGCGGACTTGGGAAGCAGGGATGCGAACATGCGCCCTCCTCTTGATGTGAAAGATCCCTGGACGGGGTCCCCTGCCCCTGCGGCAAACGGCCGAAAGGGATGTATTACCGGGATCCCCTGACTTCATTCCTTATCGTGTACGCCCGGTATGCGTGTTTCCGGGCGGGTACCGCCTTTTGTTACAATAGATAATGATATCTGTTTATCATCTTTGCAGTGATTATACGGTGTCCATGAAATCGTTTTCAAGCCATTTCCGGCCTGCGGCTGCGATTTCCCCTTCCGGCAGCCAGGCAGGCGGCAGCAGCCAGCGGGCCTCCGACAGATGCAAGGCGCCGTGGTGCAGAAAAAAATATCCCTGCCCGTCTTCTGAGGACTGCGGCAGGGAGGAAGCATACAGGCCATCCAGCCACAAGGCATGGCCCAGAGCGGCGGCATGGGCCCGGATCTGGTGCCGGGCGCCCCGATGGATGGTACAGCCCGCCAGGGTCAGACTGTCGGGCAAAGAGGGGACGGACAAAGAAAAGCGTCGGCACAGTTCGCGGGCGAAATCACGGCAGGACTCGCCCTGCCAGCGGTACAGGGGCCGGAACCAGGTCCAGCGGGTGGCATCAGCGGTCTCGGCATCCAGCACACGGACCACACGGCGCTGCGCCATATCCAGGGCCCGGCGCACGCAGGCCTCCTGCTCCAGACAACCGGACAGCAGGGCCAGGTAACCTTTGCAGCACCGCCCCCCGGCTTCGGCCTGGCGAAAATCCTGCACCGTGGCGTCCAGGCCGTCCGCATCATCCGCCACGGCGGCACAGACGATACCCGACGTCCGGGCATCCAGGCGTTGCAGCAGGGCCCAGGCCGGAGGGACGGCGCCCTCGGGCCACAGCGAAGGGATGGCGGCCTCAAGGCTGCGGCCGCTGCCCCCGGCCAGACTGACGCTGTGCCAGCCTGCGGGTTTGAAAAAAGCCTGCCAGCGCCCCTGACGGGAAAGCGCACGGGGAGCTTCTCCACCGGCAGCAGGATCAGGAAAAACTTCCGGGAGAGCCGGGGAAAGGCTGATACTGTCGCCCTGACGGACACGGTAGGCGGCGGGGGCCTGCCGGCCGTTGACCCGCACCCGCCCTTCTTCCAGCAGGCGCCGACGGCCGCGCAGGCCGGGCACAGGCTGACCCAGGGCCTCCAGTACCACGGCCAGGGCCGCGTCCAGCCGCTGGCCGGCAAGGGCGGCATCGGCCACATGACAGTCTTGGTGCAGGGCGTCCATCAGGCATCCTCTTCCGGGATCGCGGCCGTCCCCGCTTCCGGGGCATGCTCACGGGCACGCAGCTCTTCCACCAGTTCCAGCAGGGCCACGGAGGCACGTTCGGGATCGTGATGCTGCGGATCGTCGGGGCAGACCATCTCCCTGTCCACCACCTCGATGCCGCGCCGTTCCAGCTCCTTCCATTCGATGCCGCCGGGATAGCGGCCGTGGCGACTGTCCAGCAGCACGGCATGCAGCAGGTCGCCGGGGCCCGCCTGCGGCGCGTCCTGCTGCAGATGACGCAGCAGCATGTCCACCTGGGCGGTGAGGGTCAGGCCCTGGGCCTCGGTATCCTTGCCGGAATTGGGGATGTAGATCTTGGGGCAGCGCGCCGCGGCCACGGCACGGCCCACGCCGTCGGGCAGCAGATTGGAGAGCACGCTGGTGTAGAAACTGCCCATGGGATAGCAGATGGCCCCGGCGCTTTGCAGATAGGTGGCCGCCGTGGCCGACAGGGGCGGACGGCAGGGCGTGAGGGCCGTGGAGGTGCGCCCCGGTTCGTGGACCGTGAGGTAGAGGCGCCGTACCGGCTGGGTCAGGCGGCAGAAGTGGTGCTGCCCCACCAGGACGGAGCCGTCGGCCAGCTCGGCAGCCAGATGCAGACAGGCATTGACGATGGGCAGGACCACGCCGCGCACCTGCAAAAGACGGCTGAACAGGCTCAGCACCGGCGTGAAATTGCGCTGGAAATGCAGATAGCCCCCGGCAAGCAGCAGGTTGCCCATGCTGGCTTTCTGGGGGCGAAAATCATCGGGCATGCGCTCCAGGAAATAGCCCAGATGCACCCGCATCACATCGGCCATGACCGACGGCAGAGGACGCCAGCAGGGATGCCCGGCGCTGCCCATGGCGCGCAGACGGGCGCGCAGGGCCTCGGAATCTCCCTCCGCGGGCAGGCGCATCTCCCAGAAGTCCAGCACGCTCTGCGGGATCATGCTGTCTGCCAGGGCGGCCAGACGGTTGCGGATGTCCCCCACGGCGGGCAGGGCAAAAGCTTCGCGCAGGGCGGCGGAACTGCCGCCCGAATCGAAGGGCGTCACCAGATGGACGGAATTGTGGGTGTAACGGGTAAGACTGCGACTCAGGCCCCTGAGGGCCGTACCGCCGGTGAAGAAGACCAGCCGGGGACCAAGGGCGGGCAGGAGGACGCTCACGCCGCTTCTCCGGTCATGCCCAGTTCGCGCATCCTGAGGTAGATGGCGCGGCCGATCCAGGCATCGGTGGCAGCGTAGATGACCTGGCGCTTGCTCAGCTCCATGACGCTCCAGTTGGAACACTGGGGCCCCTTGGAGATGCGCTGCCCGAACAGGTTGGCGGCCAGGGTGCGCAGGCCCTGCGTGGTCAGCTGATGGGCCCGGGCCACCATGCCCAGATCCACCATGCCCGCAGGCTTGAAAGGATACAGACGGGCCAGCTCGCGCATGTCGTCGCCGATGGCCACCCCGGCCTTGATGACCGCGGGGTCGGCCAGCAGGCCCGCCAGTTCGGGCCCGAAAGGCCACCAGGAAAGCTGCACCAGATACACGGCCCGGGCCGTGGCCAGCTGCACCAGGGAAGGGGTGTTGACCCGGCCCTTGCGGAAGGAAGGACGGGTCTCGGTATCGAAGCCCAGCACCTGTTCCTGCTGCAGATCCGGCAGGGCTTTTTCCCAGTCTTCCAGACTGCGCACCAGATGGATGGGCCCTTCGTAATGGCACAGGGGCAGGGCGTTGATTTCGTCGCTGCTCAGGCGGCGACGCAGACTTTCCAGATTCATGCCGTTCGGGGGTTTGTGTCCTAAGGGAGGTACCGCGTACCTGCGGTACGCGCATACCTGCACCTTATAACACAAATCACTTGCCGATGCAAAAGCTTGAAAAGACGCGATTCAAGACCTCTTCCGGGCTGTCCAGGCCGGTGACCTCGCCCAGCAGGGCCGCCGCGGCGTCCAGACGGACGGAACAGCAGTCATAAGGACTGCCTGCGGCGATGTCCGCCAGCAGGGCATCCAGCTCGTGCAGGGCACGTTCCAGCACCAGCGACTGGCGGGCGTTGGGGGCCAGCCCGTCGGAGGGCGGCGTATGGCTGCCGTCGTCCAGCAGCAGGGCCCGCAGACGGCGGGCCAGGGTATCCACGTTGTGACCGGTGCTGGCGCTGATGCGCACGCAGGGACGGCCATGGCCCCAGACAGGCGGCCAGACGGCGGGCTCGGCCAGGTCCACCTTGTTCCAGACCAGCAGCACGGGGATGTCGCCGGCCTGTTCCAGCACTTCGCGCACGGCCTCGTCGGGACAGATGTCGGCAGCGGCCCCGGCAGGGCCCAGACGGCCGCCGTCCACCAGCAGCAGGATGGCGTCGGCCTGACGCACCTTCTGGCGGCTCAGGGCCACGCCCATCTCTTCCACGCTCTCGTCGGTCTCGCGCAGGCCCGCCGTATCGGTCAGGCGCACGGGCAGGCCGTCCAGCTGGCAGCTTTCCTCAAGGAAATCGCGCGTGGTGCCGGGGATGTCCGTGACCAAGGCGCGGTTGCGGCCCAGCAGGGCATTGAGCAGACTGGACTTGCCCGCATTGACGGCACCGGCCAGAACCACCACGGCGCCCTGCTGCATGACCTGCGCACGGCGCTGGCCGGTCAGCAGACCGCGCACGGCGGCGGCCACGTCCTCCACAACGGCGGCGAAGGCTTCGGGGGCGAGGCATTCCACCTCTTCGTCGGGAAAGTCCACGGCCAGGCTCATCTGCACGCGCAGCTCTTCCAGACGCCGGCGCAGGGCCGTGACCTTGCGGCCCAGCAGGCCGTCCAGACGGTTGAGGCTGTAACGCAGGGCCTCGCGCGAAGGCGCGGCGATGAGTTCGGCCACAGCCTCGGCCTGGCTCAGGTCCATGCGGCCGTTGACGAAGGCCCGGCGCGAGAACTCGCCCCGCTCCGCGGCCCGTGCCCCCAGACGCAGGGCCGTTTCCAGGATGGCCTGCACGATGAAGGGGCCGCCGTGGCAATGGATCTCGGCCACGTCCTCCCCGGTGAAGGTGCGCGGGCCGGGCATGAACACGGCCAGCACATCGTCCAGCGGCGCGCCTTCATGGTCCAGGGCGCGCCCGCGGTGCAGCACCCAGGGCCGGAAGCCCGAGAACTTTGCCGACGCGGGGCTGAACATGCGGGAAAGGATCTCCCGGGACTGCGGCCCGGAGATGCGGACGATGCCGATGCCCCCCGCACCGGGAGCCGTGGCTATGGCGGCGATGGTAGGCATCAGGAACGCTCGGGACGGCGGCGCATGATGACGACCCGCTTCATGGGCCCATCACCGGAACTGCGGGTCTGCACTTCCTCGGCATCCTGCAGGCAAAGATGCACGATGCGGCGATGATAGGAGCTGAGCGGACGGGTGGAATAGGAGCGGCCGGTCTGGCGCACCTTTTCGGCCAGGGCCAGGGCCATCTCGCGCAGCTTCTCGTCCTGGCGCTGGCGGTAGCGCCCGGCATCCAGCTGCACGCGCACGGCGGCGTTCATGCCGCGCGAGACCACGCGCGAAGCCAGATACTGCAGGGAGGCCAGGGTCTGGCCCTCGCGCCCGATGAGCAGGCCGGAATCTTCCTCACAGTCCACGGCCACGCGCACACGGCCGTCGGCCACGGTCACTTCCAGCGTCACTTCCTCGCCCACGATGGGGCGGACGAGCTGGCGCACGGCTTCCTTGGTCAGGGCTTCGAGACGCTGGGGGTCCAGTTCCTCCACAGGGGTGAAGGGCAGGCTCTCCTCCACTTCGTCCAGCACGTCTTCGGTGTTCTCCACAGGCGCGGGCACGGCCGGGGCCTGCGGACGCTGGCGACGGCGGCCTTCGCCCTCACCGCGCACGGAAGGACGGGGACGGGCACGGCGGCCCTCGCCGCGGCGGTTGCCGGCTTCAGGAGCCGCATTTTCGGCAGGGGCTTCCTCGGCCGGGGCTTCGGCCGCAGCGGCGGCACGGGCCTGGTCACGGCCACGACCGCGGCCACGGGGCTGGCGGGCGTTCTCGGCGGGTTTTTCCTGCCGTTCGGCCTTTTCGCTCTTCTCAGCCTTCTCGTCCTTGCGGGCGGGCCGTTCTTCAGCAGGAGCGGCCTCCTTGCGCGCCTCTTCCGGGGCGGGCGCGGCCGGAGCGGCCACGCTTTCCTCGCGGGCGGCAGGGGACACCTTTTCGGCAGGGCGACGGGGCGCTTCCTCACGGCCCAGGGACGGCCGTTCCAGCCGGACATCGCAGCGCTTCTTGCCGAGGACGCTTTCCACGGCTTCGCGCAGAGCGGCACGGCGCGCACGGATCTTGGCCTTGCGGGCCCCCACGATACCAAAAATGCCGCTCTTGGCGTCCTGAACTATCTCAATCTCCAGCTTTTCGCGGGCGGCATTGTAATAGCTGCAGGCCTCCTGAATGGCGGCATCCAGATTCTTACCCTGAAACTCTTTGAATCCGTCCATAAACTCTCCCAAAAGGGGCGGCAGCGGGGAGACCCCGCTGCCACCACATATGGACTCTTTTCCGTGTCGCAAGACCGCTCACGCGGTCATGGGCCGTGACCCTACTGGGCCAGCAGCTTGCTTCTGCGGCCCATCCGCCACTGCTGGGCAATGGACAGGATGTTGTTGACCAGCCAGTACACCACCAGACCGGAAGGGAAGCTCAGGAACAGGGCGGTGAAGACGATGGGCAGGAACATCATGATCTTCTGCTGCGTGGGATCGGTGGCCGGCGGGCTCATCTTCTGCTGCAGGAACATGGTGATGCCCATGATGATGGGCGTGATGTAATAGGGGTCCTTGGAGGACAGGTCAGCCAGCCAGATCAGGTCCGTGCCGGGCAGATAGGTGATGAAGGGCGCGTGACGCAGCTCGATGGAGGTCAGCAGCGCCTGATACAGACCAAAGAACACGGGCAGCTGCACCAGGATGGGCACACAGCCGCTGGCGGGGTTGACGCCGTAGGTCTTGTACAGGGCCATGACTTCCTTGTTCATGGCTTCCTTGTCGTCCTTATACTTTTCGCGGATGTTGGCCATCATGGGCTGGAGCTTCTTCATCTTTTCCATGGAAGAGTAGCTCTTGGCCGTCAGGGGCCAGAACACGGCCTTGATGACGATAGTCAGCATGATGATGGAAAGGCCCCAGTTGTGGGTGTACTGCTGGAAGAATTCCAGCAGCCACAGCAGGCCCTTGGCGATGATGCTGAACATGCCCAGGTCCACGCTGAGGGCCAGCTGGTCGGACACGGCGGCCAGCATCTTGCGCTCCTTGGGACCCATCCAGTAGGAAACTTCGAGGGTGGTCTCCTGGCCGGGGGCCACCACCACTTCCTTGGGCTCCAGGGCCACGCGGTAGACGCTGCCCTGCATGCGGCCCACCATGCGGGCCTCATCGGCGTCACCGGGCATGACGGCGGACAGGAAGTAGGTGCTCATGGGGCCGGCCCAGTAGAGCTTGCCGCTGGCTTCCACGCCTTCCTTGGTCAGCTTGTCGGTGGAGGTCTCTTCGCCCAGCGAACCGCCGTTGTCCCAGGCCACGCGCATGGCGTCGTAGTTGGTGTTGGCGGCATTGCTGGTGTCGGCGGCCACGGTGTAGCGCACGCGCACGCTGCGGGTGTCGGCGCCCAGGGTGGCCAGGCTCACCTTTTCGGAGATCAGGTAATTTTCGGAATTGAAGGTCAGTTCACGGGTCACGCGCAGGTTGTCGACCTCGCCCACCAGGCGGACGACGCCCTTGCCGCCTTCAGCCACGGTCACACCGCTGTCGGACTCCAGGGCCCACTTGCCGGTGCTCCACGAAGGCTGACCGTTGATGACCAGACCCAGAGGCGCCACAGCGGCGGTCTGGGGATCCACCATATTGATGCGGGGAGAATCCTCGTCCAGGCCGGAGGTGTACTTTTTGAGCTCGAAGGAGCGCAGCACACCGCCGCCGGAATGCAGCACGGCCTTGTACAGGGGGGCGTCCACCGTCACGTCCACGCCGGGGGCGGGAGTGAAGGCAGGCAGGGGCTCGGCCTGGGCCTTCTGCTTGGCTTCGGCTTCAGCCTGGGCCTTCTGGGCCTGCTCGGCCTGGGCAGCCTCCATCTTGGCTATCTCGGCCGGATCGGGTTTGACCACCCAACCCATATAGTCGGCCAGATAGCTCCAGCCGACGACCACGAGCAGACACAGGACAATTGCCATGATAAGATTTTTGCCGTCTTGCATGCGGGGAGGTACTCCATGAAGCAGAGACTACGGGTGACGCCGCGCAGGGGGCACGGGATCATATCCCGAGCCGCCCCAGGGATGGCAGCGGGCCAGACGACGCAAGGCCAGCCAGCCGCCGCGCAATACGCCGTGGGTCATGATGGCTTCCAGGGCGTAGGCGGAACATGTGGGGTAAAAACGACAGGCAGGGGGCAGGACCGGAGAGATGAACAGCTGGTAGAAGCGGATGGGCAGGACGAAGAGACGGCGCAGCATGGCTAGTCCCTGTTCCGGCCGCCGTTGTTCCTGGCCGGGTGCAGGCCCGGCAGGCGCTGCAGCAGCGGCAGCAGCTGGGCGTTGACGCGGTCCTGGCTCAGGTCCGCCGCGCCGGTGTGCTTTTTGGCCACAGCGACGATATCCAGATGTTCGGGCAAAAGTGCCCGGTGCAGGCGAAAGAATTCCCGCAGCAGACGTTTGACCCGGTTGCGCGTGACCGCTTTGCCCACCTTGCGGGATACAGCCATGCCCATACGCGTACAGGCCCCGTTTTCGCGGGGCCGTACAAAAACAAGGAAATGCTCCGTATGGTAACGCCTGCCCCGCTCGTAGCACGCGGAATACTCCGCTTGTTTGCGGATGCGGCTCTGGCGGGGCAGAAAAAGGCGTTCGGCCATGATGGCTCGCTTCTGGGATCGCGGGGCGCAGCCCCCAATCGACTAGGCGCTCAGATGCTTGCGACCCTTGGCGCGACGACGGCGCAGGATGGCGCGGCCGCTGGGGGTGGCCATGCGGGCGCGGAAACCGTGGGTGCGGGCTCTTCTGACTTTACTGGGCTGGTATGTTCTCTTCATTGCTCTAGCTCCTTGCGTGTGGCTGCGGCGACGGACAGCAGGCCAAGTGGCCCGGCGCGAGTTTTGCGCGACATAAGCGGGAAGGCTTGCCCGTGCCCGCAGCACTGTCGCTGCACGGAATACGCCTTGCAGCCTGTAAATTTGAAAGGGTTACATACACGGCATAAGGCCCGCCGTCAAGGCTTGTTCACCATCCCCGGGCGGGACAATGAACAAAAAAACGCCGGCGGGACCGCTCCCTACCTGTCGGTAAAGGCCTTTTGCGCCTTGACAGGATGTGCCTGCGACGGCACAATTTTTATTTCATTATCACCAAGGAGACCGCATGTCCACGCCAGAACATCTGCTGCCCCCGCCGCCCGCCTGTCCCTGTGTGGTCCTCATCGGCATGGCCGGCGCGGGAAAATCCACTGTGGGCATGGCCCTGGCCCAGACCCTGGGCTGGGCCTTCATGGACAGCGACTATCTTATGGAAGCCCTGTACGCCGACCGCCTGCAGTCCGTCACCGACGCCCTGAGCAAGGAGGCCTTCCTGGATCTGGAAGCCGTGGTCCTGGGCTCCATCCGCGTCCAGCGCACGGTCATCGCCACGGGCGGCAGCGCCGTCTACCGGCCGCAGGCCATGGCACATCTGGCCACTCTGGGGCCCGTGGTCTTCCTGGACGTACCCCTGGAGACCATCGAAGAGCGCATCGCCCGCAATCCCGACCGCGGCCTGGCCATCGCCCCGGGGCAGACCCTGGCCGACATTTTTTATGAGCGCGAGGCCCTCTACAACCACTACGCCACCCTGCGCTGTGACGCTCGCCAGAAGACGCCCCAGCAGTGTGCCCGCTGGATCGCCGAGCATCTGCCTCCCCTGCCCGGCCTGCCCACGGCCTGATCCTCTTTGCCGCTTTTCGCGGCCATCCCCGCATGACGGGCCTCCGCCTTTCCGGGCGGAGGCTTTTTTATGCCCTTTTCCCATGACCGGGATGGCGCATTGCGCCCCGGCCTGCCGCCAACGTCCTCCACGGGTTGATGACACTTTCCGCTTGACATTTTTCCGGACGCATGTTTCCGATGTATCATCGGTCAATAGGCACTTTTATCTGCAAAAAGCCTTTTAGACCCCTGTAAAGATATGGATACACGCAAACATCTTCTTCCTCCACTGAGCGGAAGTCAGGCTGGTATACTTGTTGCCATCTGTCTTGCCGCAGCTATGACGACCTTTCATGGCCGTCTTCTTATCTCATCGCTGCCTAATTTGCGTGGTATATGGGGATTATCTTATGATGAAGGCTCCGTCATAAGTACAGTTGCATCAGCATCACAGCTCATCCTCGCACCCATACTGCCCTTTTTCCTGACAGCGCTGGGCCTGCGGCGTCTGCTCCTGCCGCTTTCCCTCGGCTTCGTCTGCGTCGCTTTCTGCATCCCCTCCATCTCCGGCTACGAGAACCTGCTCGTGGCCCACGCCCTCATGGGGCTGCTCATCGGCTCCTTCGTGACGGCCACCATACAGATCATGCTCAAGCATCTGCCGCCGCCGTGGTGGGTGGTGGTGCTGGCTTTTTTCACCTTCCGTGTCTCCCTGGGCATCAATTCCGGCGTCTCGCTGGGGGCCTTTTATCTGGAATATATGGGCTGGCAATGGATCTACTGGCAGTCCGGGCTCATCATGTTCGTCTATTTCGTCCTGCTCCAGCGCCATCTGCCCCCGGATACGCATCAGGGAGCTGCTGCACAAGCCGGACTATTCCGGCATGGCCTTCTATTGCCTGAGCGCCGTCCTCATCTATGCCGGGCTGGATCAGGGCGAACGCCTGGGCTGGTTCGATTCCGGCATCATCACGGTGTTCCTGGCCGGCGGTATCGTCAGCTTCCTCCTTTTCCTCGCCAACGAGGCGCTGGTGGAACGCCCCTGGGCCCCGCCCCGGCTGTTCGCGGACTTCAACATCATCATGTCCGTGGGCATGGTCATCATCTATATATTCATCCTGTCCGCCAATTCCCTGCTCATCACCCTGTTCCTGGACACGATGCACGATCTGCGGCCCCTGCAAAGCGGCCTGCCCCTGCTGCTGGTGGCCCTGCTGCAGCTGCTGGCCACGCCCTTCTGCGCCTTTCTGGTGCTCAAGGCGGACACGCGCCTGCTCTGCGCCACGGGCGTCCTGCTCATGGGGCTGGCCTGCTATCAGGGCACCTTCATCACCGCTGACTGGGTGGCCGCCGACTTTTTCCCCATGGCCATCCTGTTCGCCATCGGACACCCGCTGGTCTTCCTTTCCCTGATGGCCTTCTGCATGGCCTGCTTCACGGCCAAGACCGCCGTGGGACTGCTGGCCTATATCCAGGTCTCGCGCATCTCCACGCCCATCGCGGGCAATGCCCTGTTCCTGCTGCTCATCCGGCAGCGGGAGGATCTGTACTTCAGCCAGACAGGCAGCCGCCTGACCGGAGACGCCCCGGCCGTGGCCCGTTTTCTGGACAGCGGCGGCTCGCTGGACCAGCTCGGACAACAGTTGCAGACCGATGCCTTCATCCTGGGGATCAACGATGTCTTTGCCCTCTGCGTCTGCATCGCTCTGGGCACCATGCTGCTGCTGGCCTTCGTCAAGGCATGAAACCAACGCCGGTCAGCCCCGTGGATCTGGGCACGCCGGGAAACTGAACGCACGGGGACCGTCATGAACAGCCTCAAACCCGGTTTTGCCGACGAACTGCTGAAGCTGGCCCTGTATGACCGCCTGCTGGCCCTTTTCCGGCTCTCGCCGTGGATCATCCTGGGCATGCTGCTGCTCGTCATCCTTTTCTTCCTGCTGAACTTCAACCGGCTGGAGAGCGGCAAGCGCATCCAGGAGACGGACAATGCCTATACCCAGCTCGACCGCGTAGTGCTGGAGGCCAAGGTCAACGGCTATGTGGCCCAGGTGGGCTTTGGCGATTTCCAGCAGGTGAAGGCCGGGGACGTGCTCCTGCGCGTGCAGGATGCCGACTACCGGGTCCGCACGGATCAGGCCCGGGCCGTCAGGGACAAGAGCGCCGCCAATCTGGAGCGTCTTGATCTGGAGATAGGTTTGCAGGAGGCCTGCATCCGGCAGGCCCGCGTGGCTGCGGAAAATGCGGCGGCACGTCTCGATCTGGCCAGCCGCGAGAACGCCCGCGTGCAGAAGCTCTTCAAATGCAACGCCGTCTCCACCCGTGAGGCGGACTCGGCCGAGATCAACCTGCGCACGGCCCAGCACAGCCACCGCGAGGCCCTGGCCGAAGTCCGGGTACAGGAGCGCAAGCTCGAACTGCAAAAGGCGGACAGGCAGCTGCGCGAGGCTGACCTCCGGGCCGCGGAAGCCCAGTTGCAGAGCGCCCTCATCGACCTGGGGCACACCATCATCACCGCCCCGGGCAACAGACACACCGGTGCCCGCAAGATACAGGTGGGTGATCTGGTGAGGGAAGGCATGCAGGTTGTCTCCCTGGTGCTGGACATGCCCCCCTACATCGTGGCCAATTACAAGGAGACCCAGATAGGCAACATCCGGGCTGGGCAGCCCGTGGAGATCCTCATCGACACCTTCCCCGGCCACACCTTCAAGGGTCATGTGGAGAGCATCTCCCCCGCCACCGGGGCCACCTTTTCCCTGCTGCCCAAGGACACCTCGTCCGGCAACTTCACCAAGGTCGTCCAGCGCATCCCGGTGCGCATCGCCTTCGAGCCCGGGCAGGAGCGCCTGCCGGAGATCCGCTCCGGCATGTCGGTCATCACCCGCATCGACACCGGCAGCGCGCAGACGGGAGCCTGAGCCGGCAACGAGCCGAGGGCGGTACGGGATGCATCGGCAAAAAACGGCTGGCCTCCTCCGCCCCTCCCGGCGCGGACGCCCCCTTGCGGCCCGCCTGCACGTGCTGCCGGCCTCTTTCCCCAGACTTCCTGCCCTCAAGTTTTGCCGGAATTCCACGGCCCAGACGCTTCCCGCGGCCCGAGGTAGCCGCGCCAAAGCGGCTGCCTGCCGGCCGCAGGATGCCCCACAGCCCAGAAAAAAGCCCCCTTCCCGTGCAGGGAAGAGGGCTGTGGCATCAGACAGGCTGCGGCAGGACTAGTACTGCCACTTCTTGCCGTCGTGACGGATCATTTCATTGAGATTGCGGGTCTTGATCTTTTCGCAGGGAGCGGAAAGGGCAGCGCTCTTGCTGGCACCGCGACATTCATAGACATGCTCGGAATAGCGGATGAAGCCCACATAACCACGGGCGCCCTTGCGCACTTCGGTGGTCAGGCTGTCGGTATCCACTTCCACATAGGTGGCCACGTATTCCTTGCCCACCTTGCGCACTTCCTTGTGGGCCTTGGAGGGCATCACCGTGCGGGAAGCACGGCCCACCAGGCTCTGGCCGGTCTTGTACAGATCGGCTTCCAGTTTGGACTGGGACACGGGGGCCGCCTTGGCCGGAGCCTTTTCAGGGGCTTTGGCGGTTTCGGTGGCGGCTTCTTCAGCAGGGGCGGCCGTAGCCGGGCTGGAGCCTTCGTCCCCGCCGAACAGGGCGCAGCCGCCGCACAACAGACTGGTCAGCAGGCTGACTGCCAGGATTTTTTTCATCTGTCATCACTCCTTAATGGAAAACCCGGCGTTTCCGCCGGGTTTTGTTAGAAGGGGGAAAAGGGGGCGTCGTTTAGTCGAAGGAGATCTCCGTACGACGGTTCATGTAGCGGCCTTCTTCGCTGTCGTTGCTGTACTTGAAGGACTTGCCCTTGCCGATGGCGGTCATGCGGCTGGCGGGCACGCCCTGCTTGGCCAGGTAGCCCTTAACGGCTTCGGCGCGGTTCTTGGACAGCTTGGCGTTGTAGGCGTCGGTACCACGGGAGTCGGTCCAGCCGGTCAGCACGATCTTGGTGTTGGGCTTGGACTTGATGAGGCCGGCGGCTTCGTCCAGGATGCCCATGGCCTTGCTGTCCAGGGCATAGGAGTCAAAAGCGAAGTTGACGCCGCGCAGCACGATCACGGTTTCTTCCTGGCAGAACACGGCCAGCACGAAGCGTTCCACTTCGGCGTCGCTGGTGGCCAGGTCTTCAGCGCGAACCAGCACGGAGGCGGGGTTCATGCCGGCAATGGCCTTGACGGTGGCTTCGCCCTGGGGGGTGTCGGCCAGGGAGATCACGTGGATGACCATGTTACGCTGGGTGGCGTACACCTGACGGGCCACTTCCACCAGATCCATACCGCGGTTGTTGTCGCCGTCGGTCACCAGGATCAGGGCAGCGCTGCGTTCCATGGAGCTCAGGAAGGGCTCGTAGGTCTGCAGGCCGTCGCCCATGTTAGTCATGCGGCCGAAGGTGGCAAAGCCGCTGCGCAGGGTGTTGATACCGCTATCCATGGCGGCGCGGTTCCAGGGGCCCTGTTCGATGACGGTGCCGTTAGGAGCGATGGTATGCAGGCCACCCTTGAAGTCCAGGGCGGGGATGGCGGCGTTGACGCGCTTCAGGGCGATCTTGGCCACTTCGATCTTGTCCTGCTTCATTTTGTCATTCTTCATCATCATGGAGCCGGAGTAGTCCACGACGAAGTCGAAGCTGTTGACCTTCTTGCTGCAGACAGGAGCGGCCACGGCAGCCACGGCGAAGCTCAGAAGAACCGCGGCGGTAAGGGCCAGCAGGCGGAAAGATTTCATGATGCCTCCCAAAAAAGTTATTGTTTTGCCTGCAACATGCCAGGCAATATGCGCCAGCTACCTTTTGCCTTTATTGGAAAGGGTATTGACACCTTTAAAAATTAGCGCGTTTCGCAGCAAAGGGCAAGCGTTCTTTCTTTCAGCGCCCCTCCCGTGCCGCGGCTCCCGGCAGGCCACGGAGCGACCCGGCAGCGCCGATGTCCGCCGGGGATGCCCGGTGGCTGGACAGTCGGGCCCGCCTGTAGCATACTGAATAGATACAAAAGGATGGGTTATGCCAGCACTCGATTTTTCCAAATGGAGCCCCGGCGGCAACACGACGATCTTTTTCCCTGCCGCGGGCCTGGATGCGGCCCGGCAGGCGGAGCTGGCCCGGCAGGCCATGCGTCCTGACAGCCTGGGGGCGGAACAGGCCGGTTTCGTCTCTGTGGAGGAACGCCGCCTGCGCATGGCGGGCGGTGAGTTCTGCGTCAACGCCACACGGGCCTTCGGCGCCCTGCTGGCCTTCCGCGAGAGCGCCTCGCCCGAGGCCACGCTCCAGGGCATCGCCCGCCAGAAGCTGACCAACGAGCACCGCTATGAGGTGCAGGTCTCCGGCTGGCAGAGCCCCATCCGGCTCCAGGTACGCGGCACCTCTCCCCACTGGCAGGTGCGCGCCGAGCTACAATTGCTGCCCTGCCCCATCACCCACCCGGAACAGGGCATCCATCTGGTGCGCCTGCCCGGCATCTGCCATCTGCTGCTGGACGGTGAGGTGCACATGCAGCCCGAGGACTGCATCGCCGCCTCGCGCATGTTGCGCCGCCAGTACGGCATGACCGGCGAAGTGGCCAGCGGCGTCATCTGGTGGGGCCGCCGCGCGGGCATGCTGGACATGCTGCCCGTGGTCCACGTGCGCGATGCCCACACCACCTGCATCGAGAATGCCTGCGGGTCCGGCGCCCTGGCCCTGGCCCTGCTGCTGGCCGCCAAGGGCAACCGCAAGCCTTTGGACATCATGCAGCCCGGCGGCAGCTCCCTGCATGTCCACATCCCCGACGATGACCAGGGCAAGGCCTTCATCGACGGTCCTGTGGACCTCGTGGCCCGCGGCCGCGTCTGGCTGCCCGACGCCCAGGCCTGATCTTTTCAGGGCGGCCGTCTGCCGGGCTCGCGCCCGGTCGCTGCGGCTGCCCTTTTTTGCGCGCTCCGCGCGTCCTGTCCCGTTCCTTTCCAACCAGAGATACATGAAACAGCAGAACCTCCTCCCCGGCATCAGCCTGCCCGCTCCCCGTCCTTCCCGTCCGGCCGATACCCCGCCGGCACCGTCCCCGGCCGCTCCGGCCGTACCCGATACGGATACCTGGTCCCCGCAGGAGAGCCTGCTGCACTCCGCCTTCGTTTTCGAACCTGCCGGTACGGCGGCCGAGCCCGTGCTGGTCCTGGGCCTGGATTGCGCCCTGCCCCTGCGCGAGGGCCTTTCGCCCGCCCGGCTGCACCTCATCGAACAGGCCGACGTCCTGTGTGGCGGCCGTCGCCTGCTGGCGGCCTTCGACGACCTCCCCGCCCGTCAGCTTCCCCTGACCGCGCCGCTGGAACCGGTGCTGGCCCGCATCAGCCACCTGCGCGCCGGCGGCAAAAAAGTTGTCGTGCTGGCCGACGGCGATCCCCTGTTCTACGGCATCGGCACTACGCTCCTGCGCCAGCTGGGCCCCGAAGCCGTGCGCATCCTGCCCGGGGTCAGCTCCCTGCAGCAGGCCTGCGCCCGTCTGGGCCTGCCCTGGCATGACGTCATCTGCCTTTCCCTGCACGGCCGCGACGATCTGACGCCCCTCCATGCGGCCATCCACCGGCAGCGGCCCATCAGCCTGCTCACCGATGCCCGCATGACGCCCGACCTGCTGGCCCGCCATCTGCTGGACAGGGGCGTGGACTGGTTCGCCATGCATGTTTTTGAAAACATGGGGAGCGACGGGGAAAAGGAACATCATTTCACCCTGGAAGAAGCCGCCGCGGCCCTCTTCGGGGCTGTCTGTACCGTGCTGCTGACGCCCGCGGGCGAGATGCGCCGTCCGCATCCCGGCCTGCTGCCCGCCGAACTGCGGCACGAGGACGGCCTGCTGACCAAGCCCGCCGTGCGTGCCGCCGCCCTGGCCCTGTTGCGGCCCGAGCCCCGGCATACGGTCTGGGATCTGGGCGCCGGCTCCGGTTCCGTGGCGCTGGAGGCGGCCTGCCTGGCCCACGAAGGCCGCGTGGTGGCCGTGGAGCGGACCCCTTCCCGCGCTCTGGACATCCAGGAGAACCGCCGCCGCTTCGGGGCCGCCTCGGTGGACGTCTGTCTGGGTACGGTGCCCCAGTGCCTGCCGCGCCTGCCTGACCCGCACCGGGTCTTCATCGGCGGCGGTCTTTCCGGCGACGGGGCCCACAACCTGCTGGAACAGGTCTGCCGTCGCCTGCTGCCCGGCGGACGGCTGGTGGTGAGCTGCATCTTGCTGGACACGCTGGCCCGCTGCCGTGCCTTCTTCGAGGGCCTAGGCTGGCCCGCCGAGGTGATGCAGATACAGTCCGCCCAGTCCCGGCCACTGGGGCAGGACATTTTCCTGGCCGCCGCCAACCCTGTTTTCCTGCTGGCTGTGGACAAGCCCGAACAGGAGAAGGACGAAGACTAGAGAAGGACATTGGGGGCGTATATTTATGGAGGAGGCAGCCCTCCTTCTGGACGCCGTTCCCCCGGCATGACATTACGGGGACGCGGGGCGGAGACAACAGGCCCCGCCTACTGGAGGAGACTATGGAAAAGCAGCCAGGCATGGTCAGTTTCGTCGGCGCGGGTCCCGGTGACCCGGAACTGCTCACCCTCAAGGGGAAACGCCTCATCGAAGAGGCGGCCCTGCTGCTCTATGCCGGTTCCATGATCCCGCCCGCCCTGCTGGATCTGGCATCGCCCCGGGCCAGCGTCATCGACGCCGCCCCGCTGGATCTGGAGGAATGCCATTCCCTCATGCTCCAGTTCGCCCGTGCCGGTCAGCCCGTGGTGCATCTGCATACCGGCGACCCCGCCGTCTACAGCGCCCTGCGCGAACAGCTGGCCCTGCTGGACAGGGACGGCATCCCCTGGCAGGTGGTGCCCGGCATCACGGCCGCCAGCGCCGCCGCTGCCGCTGCCGGATGCAGCTTTACCGTGCCCGGCGCCACCCAGAGCCTGATCATGACCCGCATGCCCGGCCGTACGCCCATGCCCGAACAGGAGGCCCTGCGCCATCTGGCCAGGCACGGCACCACGCTGGCCGTCTACCTTTCCGCCATGCAGGCCCGAGCCATGCAGGAGGAACTGGAACAGTCCCTGCCCGCCGCCACGCCCGTCATCTGCGCCTTCCGCCTAGGCTGGCCCGACCAGCAGCTCATCCGCACCCGCCTCGACCTGCTGGCCGAGACCATCGAAAAGAACGGCCTCTCCCGCCAGACCGTGGTCCTCGTCCTGCCCGGCGAGGGGGAAGACGCCCCGCTACCGCGCACCTGCGGGCCGCACACCGATCATGACTGACGCGCCCGGGGAAAGTGCCCCGGGCCTTTCCCGGATCATTCCTCTTTTAGTCTTCCTTCCCATCCGTCACCAGCCAGGCACGGCAGCGTGCTATGGCCGCCTCCCTGCCCAGCCTGCGTGGCATACGTCGAGGGTACCCATGCCCCACGCCCACAGGACGCCCCGCTTTTCACAATTCCTCATTTCATACCGCAATGCTTGCAAGCGGCAAAAAGCTTGGGTAAGCTGGCACTTTCCATTATCCCGCAGCAGGAGTGCAGGAACATCATGCCAACCCCCATTCTGGAAAAAGAAAGCCTCATCCCGGGCAAGACCAGCAAACTGGTGCTGCATGCGCCGGCCATTGCCAGCCACGCCCGGCCCGGTCATTTCGTCATGCTGCGCATGAGCCCCACGGGCGAGCGCATCCCCCTGACCATCGCCGATACGGATGCCGAAAAGGGCACCATCACCATCGTCTATCTGGTCATGGGCAAGAGTACGGCCATCCTTGAAGACCTCAAGGCCGGCGACGAGATCCTGGACGTTTGCGGCCCCCTGGGCAAGCCCACCCACATCGAGAAAAAGGGCACCGTCATCTGCGTGGGCGGCGGTACCGGCATTGCCGCCATGCACCACATCGCCAAGGGCCATTCGCGCATCGGCAACAAGGTCGTGGGCATCATCGGCGCCCGCAACAAGGACCTGCTCCTGTTCGAAAAGGAACTGGCCAGCTTCGTGGACGAGCTGCTCATCTCCACCGACGACGGCAGCTACGGTCACAAGGGCCTGGTCACCGACCTGCTCCGCGACCGCCTGGAATCCGACAAGGACGTCTTTGAAGTGGTGGCCGTGGGTCCCGTGCCCATGATGGCCGCCGTGGCCAACACCACCCGTCCCTACGGCGTGCACACCACCGTCAGCCTCAACCCCATCATGGTGGACGGCATCGGCATGTGCGGCGCCTGCCGCGTGACCGTGGACGGCAAGACCAAGTTCGCCTGTGTGGACGGCCCCGAATTCGACGGCCACAAGGTGGACTTCGACGAACTGCGCCGCCGTCTGGGCGCCTACCGCGATCAGGAAAAGGTCTCCATCGACCAGTACAGGAGCACCCATGGAAACTAAGCCCAAAAAGACCATTGCTCCGCGCGTGGACATGCCCTGCCAGCCCGCGGACGTGCGCGCTCATAATTTCGACGAAGTGGCCACCGGCTACACCAAAGAGATGGCCATGCAGGAAGCCTCCCGCTGCCTGCAGTGCAAAAAGCCCCTCTGCATGAAGGGCTGCCCCGTGGAAGTGCCCATCCGCGACTTCATCGCCGAAGTGGCCCGCGGCAACTTCGACGCCGCCTACCGCATCATCAAGACCACCAACAGCCTGCCTGCCGTGTGCGGCCGCGTCTGCCCGCAGGAACACCAGTGCGAAGGCAAGTGCATCCTCAACGCCAAGGGCCAGCCCATCGCCATCGGCCGCCTGGAACGCTTCGTGGCCGATACCTACATCGCCACCAGCGCCTGTGAACAGGTGACCGGCACCAATTCCTGTGCCATGCCCGTCAAGGGCAAGAAGGTGGCCTGCATCGGCTCCGGTCCTTCCTCCCTGACCTGTGCGGGCGTCTGCGCCGCCAACGGCCTCAAGGTGGATGTGTTCGAAGCCCTGCACGAGCCCGGCGGCGTGCTCATCTACGGCATCCCCTCCTTCCGTCTGCCCAAGAACGTGGTGGCCACCGAAGTGGACGGCCTGCGCCGTTCTGGTGTGGACTTCCACCTCAACAGCGTGGGCGGCCGCACCTTCACCGTGGACGAACTGCGCAAGGAATATGACGCGGTCTTCATCGGCGTGGGCGCCGGTCTGCCGGTCTTCCTGGGCGTGCCCGGCGAAAACCTGGTGGGCGTGTTCTCCGCCAACGAATACCTGACCCGTGTGAACCTGGGCCGCGCCTATGCCTTCCCCGAACAGGACACCCCCGCCTACCTCGGCAAGCATGTGACCGTGTTCGGTGCCGGTAACGTGGCCATGGACGCCGCCCGCACCGCCCTGCGCATGGGCGCGGAAAGCGTGCATATCGTCTACCGCCGCACCAAGGCCGAGATGCCCGCCCGCCGCGAGGAAGTGGAACATGCGGAGGAAGAAGGCGTGAAGTTCGAGATGCTGGCCTCCCCCGTGAAGTTCAACGGGGACGCCGAGATGAAGCTCACGTCCGTGACCCTGCAGAAGATGGAACTGGGCGAGCCCGACGCCTCCGGCCGTCGCCGCCCCGTGCCCGTGGAAGGCGCCACCTACGAACTGGCCACCGACCTGGCCATCGTGGCCCTGGGCACCCGTTCCAACCCCATCCTGCTGGAAGCCACCGAAGGCCTGGAAAAGACCGAACGCGGCTACATCAAGGTGGATGAAGCCACGGGCGAGACCTCGTTGCCCAACGTCTTCGCCGGCGGCGACATCGTCACCGGCGCGGCCACGGTCATCCTGGCCATGGGCGCCGGACGCCGGGCCGGTCAGGAGATCTGCCGCCGTCTGCTCGGCTAATCGGCCATAGCGTCAGCACATCACGGGGAGGGTCCGCCCTCCCCGTTTTTTTCCCTCGGGCCCTGCCCCCATCTCAGCGCGTCCGCGACCTGCCGTCATCACGGCCATCCCGTCTGTCCCTGACAGGCCGGGGCGCTCCCGGAGACCATCATGATCACCGCCGACCTCCACAGCCATACCCGTTATTCCCACGGCGCCAGCACGCCCCAGGAGATGTACGCCGCCGCCTGCACGGCCGGGCTCAAACTGCTGGGCTTCACCGAACATTCCCCGCGTCCGCTGGGCTTCGACTATACCAACGAATACCGCGAACAGCTGAGCCGCTTCATGCCCACCTATGCCCGCGAGGTCTGCGAGCTGCGCGACAGCGCCGCTCCCGATGCCTGTCAGGTGCTGTTCGGCATGGAGATGGACTGGCTGGAAGGGCAGGCGGACTTTGCCCGCCAGGCCTGCACCGCCTATGATTTCGACTATCTGCTGGGCAGCGTGCATTTCATCGGTCACTGGGGCTTCGACGACCAGGCCTCGGACTGGGACATCCTTTCGCAGGAAGAGTGCGAGCGGAACTATGTGCGTTACTTCCAGAGCTGGCGCGAGATGATCGCCTCGGGCATGTTCCAGATCGCCGCCCACCCCGACCTCATCAAGATCTTCTCCGTGGACCGCTTCCACATCTGGCTCAACAAGCCCGGCAGCCTCGACATCATCCGCACGGCCCTCACCGAGCTGCGCGATGCGGGCATGGCCATGGAGATCTCGTCCGCCGGGCTGCGCAAGCCCTGCCACGAGATCTACCCCTGCGCACCCATCATGCAGCTGGCCGCCGAGCTCCGCGTGCCCGTGACCTTCGCCTCCGACGCCCACATCACCACCGACGTGGCCTTTGCCTTCCCTCGCCTGGAAAGCTACGCCCGCGCCTTTGGTTTCACCCAGAGCGTCTGGTACAAGCAGGGCCGGCAGTACGTGCTGCCGCTATAGGAAAGAACACGGCGCCCGGATATTTTGAGGAGGGAAAGGGAGATCTTCTCCGCTGCCGATGCCCGTGACGCCGCTCCGGCGCTGACGGGCACGGCCCTGCGGGCCGCCATCCGGCCGTTGCCCGCACGGGAAGGATGCCCCTTTCCCCAGTCGCCCTCTTCCCGGCGCGCTTTATCCCAAAGATGGCGCGCGGGAGGGCCCGGGCTTTCCTCCAGCCCGGATTTCCCGGTCACCCTCGGGCAAGGCCGCTCCCCCATATCCCCAGTCGATGACCCGTCCGTCTCCGGTCTCCCTGGGCCCGACGGCTACAGGCCCCGCCCGGTCGCGTACATATGTTTTCAGGCTGTCCTTCGGACAGTTCTCCATCTCTCAGCGGTCCGCAGGACGGATGCGTACCGCCAGTTTTACGAGCCTCTCATGGAAACCCAGTCTCCCCTCCTTCCCGGCAGTCCCCTGGTGGACATCGAAGACCTGAGCCTGTTCCTGCCCGGCGATGCCCGGCAGAAAATGATCCTGCACCACATCGACTGGCATCTGTGCCGCGGCGAGCACCACTTGCTGCTGGGCCACAACGGTGCCGGCAAGACCACGCTCATGCGCCTCATGCACGGCCTGCTCTGGCCGGCGGAAGGCCGCATCGTCTGGCACACCAGCGAAGGCGAGGAGACCTCGCCCATCGCGGGCCGTGCCGTCAGCGCCCTGGTCTCGCCCGACCAGCAGGAGAACTACCAGCGCCAGCGCTGGTACATCACCGGCCGGGAACTGCTGCTCACGGCATTCGAAGATACCCCCCTGCTCTACACCAACACTTCCGAGCAGCGTCACGCGCAGGTGGAAGACATGGCCCGGCGTCTGCGCGCCCTGGACCTGCTGGACAGGATGGTGCCGGAAGTCTCGCAGGGCCAGCTCCGCCTGCTCCTGCTGGGCCGGGCCCTGGTCCGGCAGCCCGACCTGCTCCTGCTGGACGAATGCAGCGACGGTCTTGATGCCGACCACAGCCGCCGCTTCTACGAAGTGCTGGACAGCGTGCGCGAGCACTGTACGGTCATCATGAGCAGCCACCGCCCGGAACAGGTGCCGGACTGGTGCCGCAAGACGCGCGTCATCCATCAGGGCCGTCTGCTGGCCCCGGGAAGCGCTCTGCCGCCGCAGGAAGGCGAATATGAGGACATCAGCCTGGCCGGAGCCGTGACGTCCGCCCCGGAACCCTCCGCCCCGCTGCTGGACGTGCGCCATGCCACGGTCTTCATCGACGGGCAGGAGATCTTGCACGATGTGGACTGGACACTGCGCAAGGGCGAACACTGGCGCATCGAGGGCGAGAACGGCTCGGGCAAGTCCACCTTCCTGCGTCTGCTGGCCGGGGACGAATTCGTGGCCGTGGGCGGTACGCTGGTGCGTCATCTGCCCCATCACGGCGGCGAGACCGTGCTGCTGGAAGAGATCCGCAAGGGCGTGCGTCTGGTCTCCGACCTCTCCCAGGCCCTTTACGGCTACAGCATCACGGCGCTGGAACTGGTCTGTACCGGCCTGGAGAACACCGTGGGCGTCTACCGCGACTACAGCAAGGCCGAGCAGGAGCAGGCCCGCCGCGTCATGCGCGAACTGGGCGTGGGCCATCTGGCGGACCGCTCCATCCGCCTGCTCTCCACCGGACAGCTGCGCCGCCTGTTCCTGGCCCGCGCCCTCATGGGCGAACCGGACATCCTGCTTCTGGACGAGCCCTGCTCCGCCCTGGATGAAGACTCCCGCCGCCAGTATCTGGATCTGCTGGACCAGCTGGCCGCCCGCGGCATCTCGCTGGTCTTCGTTTCCCACTTCGAAGGCGACGCGCCGTCCTGTATCAACCGCCGGGCGCGCATGCATCAGGGTCGGCTGGAGATTTTGGCATAGGGGCACACGGGGGAGGGGACCCCTTTTGCTCGCGGCAAAAAGGGGTTCCCTCCCCGTCCCCCTCCTTCCCCAAAACCCGCCTACAAAAAAGCCCCGCACAGTGCGGGGCTTTTTTGTAGGAACCATGTCACCAGACGACCGGGGCGCCCTGTACAGATACCGCATCGCATAGGACATCGTTTGTGAACACCCTGAGCTTGTAATAATTAGAGTGAGACCTTGAAGTTCGTCTCCAGATGGGCCTTAGAAGGGTAATCGAGAAAAGAACGTTGATAAGATTTTTCCTTTACCAATAAAAAGAAAATCGAAAAAGAAAGCGTTGGGAAACAGGAAGAGAGAAACTTGGATGCTCTTGGGGGAAAAGGATAGAATTGGCTTCCAGAAAATTTTTTTAACGAATAGCCACCAGGGAAACACTCTGAGATGAACTGCAACAAATCGCCTTTTGAAAAACACCGAACATGTGCAGAACAACTTTTTGCTTGTGTAGGTTGCTTCCCAAAAAGTAATCCAACTCTGTTATGTAAAGAGGCAACATTTGGAACACCAATAATGAGGCTTCCCCCAACTTTAAGAACTCTCGTTATTTCATGAAATATCCAAAATAATTCCTTTGTATGTTCCAAAAATTGGTTACATATACATAAGGATATACTTTCATCAGCAAATGGAAGCCTCTCGGATTCGATATTAATTTTGTGGGTCTCGATATTCTTTGACTTAAGTTTTTCTATATTTTCAGGAAGAAATTCAAGATCATACAGCTTTGCCTGAGGAAATGCCTCATGTATGAA
>NZ_JBNPNC010000003.1:0-104596 GCF_050314315.1 Desulfovibrio sp. SGI.102
ACCACCTTGATGAAGAAGTGCATGGCGAGATGCGGGTCGGTGTGGGTGCCGGATACCGAGCCGGACAGGGGATGCGTGTGGGAGCCGTTGCCGCCCGTTGCGGAAGTACTGGAACTGCCGCTGTCGTATAGGTTCCCGCTCTCCATATACCGTCCTTTAGTCGATATGACGGCAGAGAACGGGTGCGTGTGGCTGGGCATCTGCGTTGTACTCAGCGTCGTGGCCCCGGTACTGCCGGAAAGATCCACAGCGACATCTTCGCTGCCGCCTTCCGTGCCTTCGGGCTCGGCTTCGCTGGCACCGCGGACATAGCGGCCCCGCAGGTCAGGCACGGTGCCGTCCTTGCCGTCGCTGCCGCCATCGCAAAGGAACCATTCTTCGCGGGCCTGCTCTTCTCCGGGCATGATGGCCCGGCGTCCGTCACTGCCGCCCGGCGTCGCGCCCCAGATGGGGACGGGCACGAAGGGCGGGAACATGTCCCAACAGTCAGGTCTGGGCACCCAGCTTGCGTCCAGCGTGCCGTCTTCCCCGGCCTGGGGTACGGTGTTGGCCGCCGCCGTGGTGCTGGCCAGCACGCCGCCACGCTGGGAAGCACTGGCCTTGCGGACGCGCAGTTTCCCATCTGTTTCGAGTTCAAGGCCGTCCTCGTGGCCGGTCTGGGGCATGACGCTGCCCAGGCTGGTAGGGGTGGCGATGGCCGACGCCCCGGAATCGCCCTTGGGGATGCCGAGATGCAGGATGCCGGTCTCCGGGTCGTAGTCGCCGCCGGCGGGCAGTCCGGGATCGAGCGTGGACACCTCCACCTGCAATCCCAGGATGGACGCGGCGCTCTGGGCGGCCCTGTCCTCGCTCCCTGCCGCGGCCTCCGCGCTCTGGCGGGCTGCCGTGGCGCTTTGGGAGGCGTCGGCGGCACTGGCGGCTGCCGCTGCCCGGTTTTGGTCGGCGGCTTCTGCCGAGGCAGCTGCGGCCTGTGCGCTGGCTGCGGACTGCGAAGCGCTGGACGCTGCTGCGGATTCGCTGGCCTGGGCAGCTGCGGCGCTGGCCTGGGCGGCCTTTCCCGCCTGCAGGAGCTGTTCGGCCATCTTGATGGGCGTCTCGTCGCTGGTGGAGGGCAGGATGACCGCCCGCTGGAGCTGTTCCAGCAGCTGCTGGCGTTCGGCCGTGGCCCGGTCGAGGCCTGTCTCGATGACTTCGGCATCGAAGCGGGTCCCGGACACCAGGTCGATCTGCTGTTCAAAAGGCATGTTGCGGGTGATGGCCAGCTTCCAGCCCGCGGGCAGGGGAGCGCCTTCGTGGAGGTAGGTCACGCTGCCGCCGTCGTCGTTCAGGCGGGCGGTCCAGCCGCTGGCCGGGCGGCTGTTGCCGTCGGGGCCGGTCAGGGTGACGGTCAGTTGTTCAGTCCCCCAGACTTTGAAGGAAAAAGGAAAATCCGTGGCCGTACCGTTGCCTTCGAACAGGGCACGGCCGGGACTGTAAGGCATGGTCATGCGAACTCCCGGAAAAGGGGCGGACAGGGAAGGCCGCCATACAGTGAAGAGCGGGTATCGGGCCGTCAGCGGGCCTGCAACCAGCTGTCGGGCAGGGGCAGGGGGCGGCGCTCACTGGCATCGGACTGCCGGGCCTGGGGAAGGCTGGCGCTGTAGAGCTGTTCCAGCTCCGCGATCTTCTGGCTGTTGCTCTTGAGCAGCGGTGCCGCCAGCAGGCAGGCCAGCTTCCGGGCCAGCATGTGGGCGAAAAGGTCGTCGAACTGGTGGCAGTGGCGCACGTCTTCCGTATAGAGCAGCAAGGCCCGGCTGGCGCTGGTGAGCAGGATGGTGGCATCCCCGGCGGGATCCCGGGCCAGACAGAAGGGGAGCGGCAGCAGGCCTTCGTGCCGGACCTCATGCGCTTTGAGGCAGGCCTCGGGCAGGGCGTAGGCAAAGCGGTATTCCTGCTCGAAGCCCGAGGGCAGGGCCACCCGGGCCAGCCAGGCCCGGCGCTGGGCAAAGGCCCAGGGGTAGTCGCGCAGGGCCTGCCGCCGGGCACTGTCCCAGTACAGGCGGCATTGCAGGGCCTCGGGCGTGTTCTCGTCCTCGGCGGCGATGCTGCGGGCGCCCAAAAAGCCCAGGGCCCGGTTCCAGATGGCGATCTGGGTCAGGGGCTCCATATGTCTTCCTTGTGATGGCATCAGGGAAAAGGGAACAGAGGGGGCTCCCCCACGTTGGGCAGGGGGGCGGGGCAAGCGTCCGCCCCGCCCCATGAATGAGGGGTCTGTCGCCCGCCGGTCGCGGGCATGATCCTGTCTCCGGTGCGGCGACCGGGCTGTGAGATGGCCCGGCCGCTCCCGGTGCAGGAAAAGGACTAGCGCACGCGCAGTTCCTTTTCGTAGGGGAAGTCTTCCTCGCGCAGCAGGGCCGCGAAGATGTGCCCATCATGGCTGCCGCTCCCGGCCGGAGACAGCTTGAGGCGCAGCCAGCTCTTGCACACGGCCTGGGGCACGAAGCGCCAGCCCAGGCGGGCGCCCTCGCCCAGTTCCGCCCCCTGGACGGTGATGGCAGCGCCGGGCACGTCCTGCCATTCGCCTTCGGCGCTGTCGGCTTCCTGCAGGGTCAGGGCCAGCGAGGTGGTCTGTTCTTTGGCGAAAGCCCTGGTCACGGAGATGCGCAGCGGCATGGGCTCCATGCGGCCGGGCAGGCGCAGGGCCGTGAGGGGTACGGCCTTGCCGGTGCTTTCGGCACTCAGGGGACCTTCGAAAAGGATGCAATGGCTGTCGATGATGGCCATGAGGACTCCTTGTTTCCTGAAAAAATGCATGGGAAGCGGACGTATGACGGCCGCAGGTCGTGCAGTCAGAGGGGAGGGCAACCGGGAGGCCGCCGGGACACGGTGGAGGCGGAGGAAGGGCAGCGCCGCTGCACGGACAGCGCATCCGCCCGGGGATCGTGCCGTAAGGTCCCGGCATCCTGGCAGCAGCGGCAGCTCAGGGCGGTCCCCCCTTGGAAGGGCGCGGCTCTAGATGGAAGCCTCGTCCGAGGCGATGGCGTCGCACTGACGCACGGGGCGGCCGTGCAGCACGGGAACGGCCTTGGCGTCGAAGAATTCGCCGTAGTGCAGCTGCACCTGCCCGGCGTCGGAGTTCTGGAGTTCCAGCGCGGTGAGCACATCGGCGTTGGCATACCAGACGGCTTTCTGGCGCAGATGCTGGGGCATGCGGTTCTTGGCTTCGATGGTCAGCTTCTGCAGATCCACGAAACCTTCCTCGCCCTTGCGCTTGCCCAGTGCGGCCACGGGCACGTTGGCGATGCGCACCACCCCGCGCCAGTCGCGTACGGCCAGACCGCAGCGCCAGTTGTATTTGTCGCCCGTGACCTGATATTTGCGGCCGTTCTCGTCCTGCGCCATGTAGGTCTTGAGATCTTCGTGGGAAAGGCCGCCGCGGCTGCCCTTGGGATAGATGCCGTGCACGGACTGCGGCCCCCAGGAGACCAGCCAGAGCGAGGTGCAGCCGCCGTCGCGGCCACCGGCGTCCAGCACGTTTTCGGCATCGCTGGCCGGGTAACGCATGGCCAGGCCGTTGAATTCGTCGGGGTTGCGGTTGCTGTCGCCGTAGAACAGGGTGCGGGCCACCTTCTGGCGCATGGCCTCGGCAAAGGCGATGCCCTCGCTCATGCGGAAGGAGCGGTCACGGTCGCCGTACAGGCGGATCTCTTCCACATCCAGTTCCATGATGGCCTCAAGGATGCCGCAACCTTCCTTGACCTGGCTCCACTGGGACTTGGCGGGCGGCGTGCCCTGATAGAGGCGGCGCCAGTATACGGCGGGCAGGCCGGTGCGGATGCGCGTCAGGTGGCCGTCGGACTGGTTGGCTTCCATCCAGGGCACGTCATCCATGATGTCGTTGGTCTTGTTCATCAGCTCGATGATCTGGCCGGCCTTGTCGCCGCGATAGAACTGTTCCATTTCGGCCAGCGTGGCCACAAAACCCAGAGTGGCGGACATGAAGTCTCCTTGGCAAAGGTGGTCGGGAAGGGGCCGTCAGCGGCCCGGTACGAAACGATGGAAAGGGGAAAATGCCGTGTGCCGGTTGGCGACCTGCATGGTCAGGATCGCTGCGAGCTCCAGCCCGCGTACATGCGTTCTTCCAGGGGCGGCAGGCTGCCGCCGCCTTCGCTGCCGGGCAGGCTGTCTTCCAGCAGGCTGTCGGCCAGGCGGCTGAAGAAGCGCAGCACGGCCGGGTGGTTGCCGTAGCCGCTTTCTTCCAGCAGGCGACCGATGCTCTTGTCCGTGTCGAAGCGGTCCAGGGCCAGCTGGGCCCGGGCCACGGTGGCGGCCAGATGCTCGCCGCCCAGCTGCGGATCGTCGGCCACTTCCTGCCGCCACTGTTCCACCTGCTGCTGCCAGCGGGCACGGCGCAGGGCATCGGTCTGGCGCAGATGGGCCTCCAGCCGGGCGGCGTCATCGGCTGCGGGCTGTTTTTCCTGCCCCTCGGCAGAGGACTGGCCGGGGGCGGTGGGCCGGCCTTCTTCCGGGCCGCTGCCCAGCAGGGGCGTAGCGGGGGGCGTCCTCCCCTCGTCGGCAGGCAGGCCGTACAGGCCGCTTTCCGGCCGGGGGGCCATGCCGCCCTCGTCAAAGATCGCTTCAGTTTCGGGCATCGTCTTCCTCCTGTGTCAAAAAAAGTCGGGGCAGGTGGGAGGGATCGGCCTCCTGCAAAAGGCGGAGCACGGCCACGCCCACATGGCGGCGGCCCTCCTCCCAGTAGATCTGTCCGGCCGGGGGCCCCGGTCCCGGACAGGCGGCGGTGAAGCAGAGCCCGGCCTGCAACAGCCAGCGCAGCAGGTCGCGCCCTTCCGCCGAGGTCATGAGACCATCCACGGCCCGGCACAGTCCGGCCCGCCAGCGCTGCTGTGCCGGGGAAGCGGGGGCAGGAGCCCCGGCGGGGAAAAGCCGGTCATCGTGCATCGTGTCCTCCTTCCGGGGGCGGCGTCGTGCCGCTCGTCTGCTACGGCCGCAGGGCAGGGGCGGCCCCGGCGGCCAGGTTGGCCAGTACCTGCAGGACGGAGCTTTTTTCCCCTTCCACGGTCAGGTCGCTGTCGGCCAGGGTGTGTCCCAGGTCGGCGGCCTTCTGCAGCAGCTCCAGCTGCTGTTCCGTCTGCCGCGCTTCCTCGCGTCCGGCCCGCAGCCGGGCCCGTTCCTCACGGGGACGTGTTAGGTTCGCGGGCAGGCCGAGGCTTTGGGCATAATTGTCCAGCAGATTGTCCACATCCACGCTGTCCAGGGCTTCGGGCCAGGCCGAGGCGGCCTTGAGGGTCAGGGCCAGATACTGGTCCGTGGCGCTGATGCCCACCAGTTTCTGGGCCTGTGCCAGCAGGGAGACGAATTCCACCTTGAGGTGGCGTCCGCTCAGTTCCGGCGGGCAGGGGGGCAACATGTCCAGGGCCAGCATGAGGCGGAAGGTACGGTCGATGAGCGGGATCAGCAGCTCGTCATGCAGGCGTTCCAGCACGGGACCGATGAGCAGCAGCTTCTCTTCCTCGCGGGCGGCTATCTCGCTGGCCGTGACCTTGCTGCGCCCTTCCAGGATCAGGCGGAACAGGTCGTTGTAGAGCCCGGCCCGTATCTGCTGCTGCACGGCTTCCATGGCGGAGCGCGCCTGGGCCAGATCGGGCTTGACCTGCAAAAGGGGCGTGGCCACGGGCTGGTTCTGTCCGGGCAGGCTGTCCACGAAGTTGATGCCGCCGGGCGTCAGGTCGAGCCCCACGGAGCGCAGGCCCGCATGGACGCTCATGGGCGGGTCCACGGCTTTGTGGATGGCCTTGAGCGTGGTGATGCCCATTTGTTGCAGCATGCGGCAGTCGGGCAGGGCATCCATGGCGGGCGAGCGGCCATAGACATCGTTGGCCGCCACGTCCCAGCGCGGGCCGAAACCGGGAAAGCCCAGGAAGCCGGATTCCTTCAGGGGCACGACCTGCCCTTCCCGTCCTTCCAGCCAGTAGACCGAGGCCCAGGGCATGTGGCATTGCCCTGCCAGCCGGGGCCGACGTTCCGTGCGGGGCAGCACGGCATGGATGACCGCATGTCGCTGGTCCGGCGTGCGCCGGGCCGCCAGACGCAGGTTTTCCGGCAGGGCCTCCGGACCGAAGCTTTGCACCATCTGGCGCAGGCTCATGTGCATGCGGTGGAAAACCGTGTCCACCCGCCGGGCCGCGTCCGTATCCAGCACATACTGTCCGGCGCAGAGCGGCACGAAGCGGAAGCCGTGGCGCAGGTCGGCCAGTTCGAAGACGAAGGCCGTGCCGAAGGTCCCCAGTTCCGCATAGATGGTGTGCATGGCGTTGTAGAAGTTGCAGCGCTGCAGCACCACGCGCATGCGGGCCTCCACTTCATCCAGATAACGCTGGCCCGCGTGGCTGCGCGACAGTTCGGGATCGTCCAGGGCCAGCCGGAACCAGGGCCGGGCGGGGCTGGTCATGCCGCCCTGCAGGCCGGCGGCCAGGGTCCGCATGGCCAGGATGCCCGTGGCGTCCACCAAGGAGCGGTTGAGCAGGGGGCGGTCGTCCGGACTGTCGTCGGTGCGGAAACGGGTGGGCAGAAAGTGCTCGGCCAGGCTCTCCCAGGCCGTGTCCCAGGGCGAGCGCCGTTCCAGCAGGGCCCGGTAACGCCGGGCCAGGGCCGGGACGCGCAGGGCAAGACGCTCTTCGGCTTCCGGCCGGTCTCCTGCAGGCAGCGGGGACCCCTGATGCGCTGTCCCGAGCAGGGCGCGCAAAGCGGGGCGCATCCTATTGCCCCAGCAGGGTCTTGCCGCGGTTCTCCTGCGAGGCCAGCGGCGTGGTGTGGATGGATGCCCGGATGCCCGCGGCCTTGCTGGCCTTGTCCTTCTGGTTCTGGCGGGCGGCCGTGGCCGCTTCGGTGACGGGTTTGGGAGTGGCCGCCTTGGGGGCGGGCTGGACTTCCGGTACGCTGGGGCTGGAGGAGCCTCCGAATCCCATATGTCCTCCTTGGGGATGAAGGTTGTTTACGGATGGGCCCTGTGGCCGGATGGAGACATCTTTATGGCGCGCGCCAGCGTCTCCGGCGTGCAGAGCAGCTGGATGCCGTCCATGTGGACGCCGCGCCGGGCCAGCCAGCAGGCGGCGGGCAGGCGCCCGTGATGACGAAACCGCAGGCCGTGGCCAGACGCCAGGCATGGCGGTTGCTGACCGGGCACAGGCCCCAAAGCGCGCTGGTCTCCGTATGGCGGAAGACCCAGCGGAAAGCGGCACGGGCCAGCGGCACGGCCAGCGGGAATGCCGGGCGGAAGACCGTGAAATCGAATTCCCGGATCCGCCCGCGCCAGGGGCTGAACAATCCGCAGGCCAGCGCCGTGCCGTCAGGGGCCGTGGCCTGCAGGAGCAGGCGGCCGGGGGCGCTGACCAGATGCAGCCAGTCGTCTTCCCGGGGATGGGGCCAGGCGTACATGGCGCAGCCTGTGAGCCCTTCCCGGCACATGCGGGCGAAGAGGGCTTTGCGGCCCGCGTCGTCCCGGACGGCTTCCAGATGGAATGCGTCCTGCACGTCGGCCTGGCCGCAGGGCTGCGGTCGTGTGTTTTCCATGCGGGCTCCTGTTGTTGGGGGATTTGCGGGATAGGGGCGTGCGGGATGTCGTCGCAGTCATGACGCTGCCCGGGACGGGGGAGGAAAGCCAATCTCGACCGGCTTTCCCCTGCTTGGCAGGTCTCCCGGCACGGCCCTGTCACGGGCGATCCCGGCGATGGATCTTTTCGGGCCTGTCGATGGCACGGGGACGTGGAAGCCTTCCTTTCATCGCCCCAGTCCCAGCACGTCATAGCTGATGCGGGCCCGGGCCGGAGGCAGGGGGCGCTCCGGCGGGCGAAAGCCCGTGACCGCGTAGCGCAGGGCATCGGCGGCGTGGCTGGAGCCGTCATGCAGCGGGCCGGAGGAGAACTGTTCCTGCCGGGGCCGCCATTGCCGCCGGTAGGAGCGCAGGGCCGCCAGTCCGGCGGCGCAGTGACGGCTGTCGAACCAGAGGCGGGGCAGGGCGCGACGCACGGCATCGATACCGTCGGCCAGCGGCAGGGACGGTGCGATGTCGAAGCGGATGCCCAGACGGGCGGCGCTTTCCAGACGGCTCTGGCCCGTGCCCAGTTCCCGCACCCGGATGTCATGCGGGGCCAGGTGGCGACCGTAGCAGAATCCGCGTCCCGCAATGCCGTCGGCGGTGGCCGTTCCTTCCGGCCGGGCCTTGGCCGCCAGCACGGCCGCGTAATGGGCCAGCCCCTCGCCGCTGACTTCGTAATAGTCCAGCATGCGCCAGTTGCCGGAAGGCTCCACCTGGAAGAACCAGATGGCCGTGGCATCATCCATGCCCAGGTCCCAGGCCGTATGCACGGGCAGGTCGGGGCTTACCGGCAGGGGGGCAGATACGTCCCGCCAGATCGGCGGCATCCAGCTGGGCGGCATAGTAGGCCCCGCGCACGGCGGCGGCGAAGGAACACTCGAATTCCTGCTGGAACTCGGCCTCGCTCATGCCGCGGCGGGCGGCGTCCAGCTCGGTCTGCGGCAGGTAGCCTGTCTGCGAGGCCGGGAAGCGAAAGCGTGACCAGCCCTCCGCCGCCCCCAGACTGCCCGCCAGCTGCCAGACATCGTGCAGCAAATTGTCACAGCCCTTGGGCGTGCCGCAGAACAGGACCCGTCCCTGCCGGTCGGCCAGAGCGGGGAGCAGGATCTGGCTCCAGACCTCGCGGGGGATGTCGGCGGGCTCGTCCAGCACCAGATCGTCCAGATACAGGCCGCGCAGGGCCTGGGCGTTGTCCGTGCCGTACAGGCGGATGCGCGCGCCGTTGGGCAGGTCACAGCGCAGTTCGCCTTCATGGAAACGGGTACCGGGGATCACGCCCGCGAAATGCCGCAGATAATCCCAGGCCACGGCCTTGGCCTGCCCCAGATAGGGGGCGGCGTAGGCGGCGCGCCAGTCCGTGCGGGAAGTACGCAGGGCCGCCCGCAGCAGGTCGTTGACGGCGGCCACGGTCTTGCCGAAACGGCGGTGGCAGAGCAGCACGCAAAATCGGGTGCGCTGCTGATGGAAGCGCCATTGCAGCGGGCGCGGCGCATAGGGGATGATGCAGGGCGTTTCCATGTCGGTCTCGACGGGGTTTAAAGGTTACGGAGGGCCATCTTCCGGCTCCTGTCCGGCCCAGATGACGCGCAGGGGGGCGGGGGGCTTCCGGTCGCCGTCCTGTGACGTGCCCTCCTGCTCCAGCGTGCGGGCAAGGGCGTGCCGTTCCTTGATCTCTTTGACGATGTCGATGCTTTTTTCCGAGACCTCGGCAGTGTCGAGATGTTCGGTCAGGCGTTGCAGGCGCTCGTGCAGGGCTTTTTCCAGGGCTTTTTTCCGGCGGCGTACCGGCATCACTGCACCTCCCGGGGAGGGCGGCAGTGCAGCAGGGCGGGCAAGGCGGCGCCGGGGAGCTGCTGCCAGCGGTCCTCCTGCCGCTCAAGATGCCGTTCCAGACGTTGCAGCAGGCGTTCCAGGCCGTAGAAGCGCGCTTCCTGGGCCTGCAACTGGCTGCGCAGGCGGCCTGCGTCCTCCCGCAGGGAGCGTACCTCGTCCGCCAGCGGCGTCAGGAGTTCCCGTTCCTGCGCCAGAGCCTGTTCCAGCAGATCGAGGCGGCGCAGCCACAGGGCTTCCCGTCGCTGTTCGTCCCGGCGGCAGCGCAGATGTTCGGCCTGCGGGACGAAGCTGCGGCGCAGGCTCCACAGGGCCCAGAGCAGCAGCCCCTGTACCAGGGCCAGCAGCAGGGGCAGGAGCGCGGCAGGCAGATGGGTGGTCATGGGCATCTCCGTGGTTCAGAAGGGCAGGCCCAGCATGCCGGCCAGCAGGCCCAGGATCTGGTCCAGGGCCGGGGGCGGCAGGTCGTCCAGCAGGTCGGGCGCCAGCAGGGGCAGGAGCAGCAGGCGCACGGGCACTTCCCAGCAAAAGAGCAGGGCCAGCACCCAGCCCAGGAAGGAACGCCACAGACGCAGCACACTGGAAGGGGCATTTTCCGTTTCCCGTTCGTTAAGGCGGATCTGGGCGGCCAGCAGTTCCTGCCGTTCCCGGCTGCTGCCCGTCAGGTCGCGCAACAGCCGGGTGCCCAGATCGCGCAGCAGGTTCCACATCACTGCGCCTCCCGTTCCAGATCGGCCAGATGCTGGTGCAGGGCCTTCACCCTGTTGCGCCAGCCCGTCAGGAAGACCTTCATGGACGGGCGGGACGCGGCCAGACGGCGATAGAAGGCGTCCCGCAGGCGCAGGCTGCTCCGGGCCGCGTACCAGTCCAGATGCACGTCGGCCAGCGCGTTGGCCAGCTCGCGGGTGTCCGGGCCCATGATGCCGTCCTCGGCGATGGGGGAGTAGTGGTCGAGCTGGGTCTCGCCCGTGGCGTTCATGGCTTCCTGCAACTGCTTCACGGCCCGGCTGGCGCCCATGTTGATCGCGCCGTCATAGAGCGTGACGGCCAGCGGCAGGGGCAGGCGGTCGCAGCCCAGTGCCTCCCAGAAATGCCTGCGGAACAGACGGGCCGCCTGTTCTTTGGTACAGGCGCGGATGTCGTCGGCGTCGATGTCGCCGTCATTGTCCAGATCAAGGCTGAAGTAGTCGCAGTCCGGGCCCGTACGCCGGGGGCAGGTATCGCACTGCCGGGCATCGCGCAGACAGCGTTCTTTGGCCTGCCGTGCCAGATCCGTGACCCAGCGCAGGGAGATGCCGTGATTGGTGATGCCGCCGGGATCGGCTTCGTGGTCGGAAAGGCCGCCTTCCCAGCGGGCCGTGAACGTATGGGCCAGAGTGAAATTGTCGCGCATATGCCCTCCTGCATGGCGGTGGAATGATGGCGGGGCGGTGTCGCACCCGTGAGGCCACCATGCCGGAAAAGGGCGCTGGCGTAAGTTTGAAGGATTTCAGTAGGGGAAGCGTCGTGGAGGGACAGGGGGGAAGGAGATGGTGCGGGGCCGGAGAGGGAAGAAGCCAGACAGGCACCCCGGAGAGGAGAGCCCGTGTACAGGCCTGCGGGCTCATCCGTCCCTGCCGGACATGCCCCGGCAAGGAGCAGCCTGCGGACAAAAAAAACGGGAAAGGGAGGTGCGGGGATCAGCCCTGAAGGGCGTCGCCGGGGGCCTGAAGGGCCTTGTCCGGCAGTTCGGCCTCCTGCTTGAGCAGCTGCCAGACGCGCCGGTCCGTGATGCCGTACCGGCGGGCCAGAAAGCGCACCTCGGCATTGCTGGAGGTACCGGCGGCGGTATGGCGGCTGAAGGCGCCGAGCAGCTCCCGCTGGCGCACCTGACGGGCGAGACGGGCGCAGCGGGGGATATACAGACAGGTGCCGCCGTAAGCCCCCAGCAGGCGGCGCAAGACGGGCTCGGGCAGCAGGGCGCGCAGCAGATGCCCTTCCGCCGGGAAGCGGCGGGGGATGCGCAGGGTCAGGCCGCCGCAGTGTTCCAGAAGCCTGTGCAGGGCGGCATCATCTTCCAGAACCTGGCGCAGCAGGCGTACGCTTTCGGGCAAAAGGGGCAGCAGGCTGTCCCAGTCCACGGGGTCGGCGGATCCGGCCGTGTGCCGGGGAAGCGTGGCAGGACTTCCGCTACTGGACCACATGGCGGGCCTCCGGGGCCAGGGGACTGCGAGGGCGCTGGAGATGTGCCTCCAACGGTTGTTCCGTGTCGTCCGCCCCTTGCCCGGCCATGAAGGTCCCGGCAGCAGGGATGGCTTCCGGGGCAGGCGGCATGGCATCGCCGGACTGGCGGGGAGCGGCCTGCATGTCTTCCAGCATGCGGGCGATGCGGCGCAATTGCGCTGCCGCCCAGAGCAGGGAACCCTCGGCGGGTTCCTCTTCACTGTCGGCGGACTGCGTCAGGAGACGCTGGAACTGTTCCAGGGATCGTGTGTTCATGTCGGCTACTCCCTTTCTGATAATGGCACGGTGTCCCGCAGCGGATCTCTGCGGAAAAGTTATGTTGCGGAAAAAGTTTTCTTTTGCCCGCAAAAGCGGGCCCGGGCTGCTGTATCCATTGCCATTAGCTACAGGTTGTTCTATGTTTGACAGCAGTCATAGCCGTACTTTTTACATGTTTTCTTTTTTCAATCAAAGGAAAAATTTTTAACTTTTCTTTTAAAAAGATTTAATAGCCTGTTTTTAATGAATAAAAAAATTTGGAGCGCGCATGGAAGATAAAAATAGGTTTTCCTTTATCTCTACACAGGGCTTTGCCGAGCGCCTGCGCCGCCGTCGCCTTGGCCTTGGCCTGCGCAAGCAGGATCTTGCCGCACAGGTGGGGGTCAGCCTGACCACTATCCAACAGTACGAGAACGGCCAGTTGCCCAAGGGGGAGTTTGCCGTCCGGCTGGGGGCGGCCCTGCGCTGTTCGCTGGACTGGCTGCTGGCCGGGCAGGGGAATGTGGAAGGGGCCCTGCAGGACCAGTGGGCCGGGCTGGTCATGGTGCCCATGGTGGAGGCGCGTCTTTCCGCCGGTACGGGGAGCTTCGAGACCAGCGGCGATGTGGTGCGGCACTATGCCTTCCGCGAGAATTTTTTGCGGCGCAAGGGCAGCCCGTCGCACATGGCTTTGCTGCGGGTCTCCGGCGACAGCATGGAGCCCCGCATCTGCCACAATGACGTGGTCCTTGTGGACCAGAGCCAGAAAGACCCGGTGCCCGGCCGCATCTATGCCGTGAGCGTGGAGGATCTGGTCTACCTCAAGGTGGTCAACGCCATGCCGGGGCGCCTGATCCTCAGCAGCTACAATCCTGCCTATCCGCCCATCGAGGCCTGCACCACCGACCAGCTGGCCGACTTGGTGCGCATCGTGGGGCGGGCGGTCTGGGTGGGGCGTGAGCTTGATTGACGGCACGTCCCGCGTACCTTGTTCGATTTGTTAAACATAGTAAAAGAATTTATTTTATTATCCTTTAAAATCAATATAATAACAAAAAATATGCATGGCGCAGGCGTTTTCTTGGCCTGCGCTGACACTTTGCTGACAGCCGCAGGCGCAGTGTGGAGATGCGGACAGGGCCCAGTCCGCAGGGGCCGGGACGTAGCCGTGCCCCCACCCGCAACTGTTACGGATGGCGGTCATGCCGCCAGAAGGAGATATCCCATGCGTCTGCTGCTTTCTTGTGTGATGGTTCTGGCTCTTGCTTTCCCCGCCATGGCTGCCCAGGGCGGCTTTCAGGGCCCGGGACAGGCTCCCGGCGGTTTCCAGGGGCCCACGTCCGGCGTCCAGGCCGATACCGTGGCCAAGGCCCTCAAAGCCTGGGACGACGCGCCGGTGATGCTGACGGGCCATATCGTGGAGCGTGTGGCCGGCAGCGATGACAAGTACAATTTCCGTGACGCCACGGGCACCATCGTGGTAGAGATCGACCATGAAGTGTTCGCCGGCCGTACGGTGACGCCCGCCGACCGGGTGCGCCTTTCCGGCAAGCTGGACAAGGAGATGATGGATCCCACCAAGGTCGACGTGAAGATCCTGGAAATCCTCAAGTAGTCTGACAGGCGGGCCGTGCGCTACCGGCAGGCGGCCCGCCAGCGGAGTCGTGATGCGAATTTTTTCTGTGCTGCTTCTGCTGGCCGCCGGCCTGTTTCTGCTCCCGCCGGGTACCGGTGCGGCGGGTTTCGTGGGCCCCGGTGTCTCGCCGACGCTGACCCGTGCGGCCGACGTGCTCAATGCCTGGGATGATGCCCCCTGTGTTCTGGAAGGCCATATCCTGGAAAAGATCCCCCGCAAGGACCGTTACCTTTTTGAGGACGAGAGCGGCCGCGTGGTGGTGGAGATAGAGCACGAGACCTTCGGGCACCTGACGGTCACTCCGCAGGACAAAGTGCGCCTGGTGGGGCATGTGGACTGGAGCTCCAAGCACCCCAATGAGGTGGAGGTGGACGCTCTGGCCATCATCCAGTGATGTTCGGGCCCTGCGGGGCCTTTCGGACGGCGGGGCATCCGCCGGGTTTTCCATTCTTCAGGGGGCGCACGGCGCCCCGTCCTTTTTTGCGGAGGTGCGCATGGTGCCTGTCTCTGTCCTGCTGGTGGAAGATAACGAGGACATCCTCGCCAACCTGTACGCCTATCTCGAGCCTTTGGGCTATGAACTGGATTGCGCCCGCAACGGCCGTACGGGCCTCGAGATGGCCGCGTCCGGCCAGTTCGATCTGGTGGTGCTGGACATCATGCTCCCCGGGCTGGACGGCATCAGCCTGTGCCGTGCCCTGCGCGAGGAACACGGCGTGCAGGTGCCGGTCATCATGCTGACGGCCCGTGATACCGTGGCCGACCGTGTGCTGGGCCTGGACGCCGGGGCCGACGACTACCTGGTCAAACCCTTTGCCCTGCGCGAGCTGGAGGCCCGCATCCGGGCCCTGCTGCGTCGGGGCCGGACGCAGGAGAGCGCCCAGGGCGGCGAGCTGCGTGTGGACGATGTCTGTATCGACGTGGCCGGGCACCGGGTCACGCGGCAGGGCCGCGAGGTCAAGGTGAGCCCCACGGGCTTCCGCATCCTGTGCGAGCTGGCGCGCCGGGCCCCCGCCCTGGTCCGCCGCGAGGAACTGGAGCGCCGCCTCTGGGGCGACGATCTGCCCGGCGGCAGCGCCCTGCGGACGCATATCCACGAACTGCGCCAGCATCTGGACAAGCCTTTCGGCAGCCCCGTGCTGCACACCATCTCCCATGTGGGCTACCGTCTCGGCCGTGAAGAGGAGCCCGGGGCGTGAGCGGCGGTTCCCCCATCCGGCGGCGTCTGCTGGTCTCGTTCATGCTGCTGGCCGCCGGTCTCGGCCTGACCATGGGCATGGTGGGCCTGCTCTCCTATGACAGGCTGGGCGCCCATCTGGTGGACTGGTACGCACGTCCGGTCATGAATGCCCTCATCGAGGCCGAGGAACGCTCGCGCCGTGCCGAGGACCGGGGACGGCACAACAACCTGGTCTATGGGGCCGACCTGGCGAACCTTATGGATCTGCAATTCCGGGTGGGCAAACAGATCCCCCGCGAATGGCATTCCCTGGAGCCCGGCCTGCACTTTTTCGACCGCATGGAGAATTTCGTCTTCCTCGAGGAGCACAAGGGCGTGCGTTACGCCCTGAGCGGGCACACGGGCCTGCTGGTGACCATCAAGGCCCAGCTGACCCGGGTCCTGGGCCTGTGCGCGGGCCTGGGCCTGGGCGTGGCGGCCCTGCTGGCCGTGCTGCTCAGCCGGCGGCTCACGGGCCAACTGACCGATCTGACCCGTACCGTGTCCCGCTGCCCCGTGCCCCGTGCCGGAGGGGATTATCCCGGCCTGCCGCCCTTGCCGCAGGTGGCCCTTGATGACGAGGTGGGCGTGCTGGCCCGGGCCATCGCCAGCCGCGAGGAGGCCCTGCGCCGTTTCGTGCAGCGCGAGAGCTTCTTCACCGGCGATGTGAGCCACGAGCTGCGCACGCCCCTGACCGTCATGCAGGGCGGGCTGGAAGTGCTGGAGCTGCAGCTGGAGCGCCTGCCCGGTTCCGAGCGCTGTGCGCCCACGGTGGAGCGCCTGCAGCGCACGGTGCGCGACATGTCCGCCACGGTGGGCATCCTTTTGCTGCTGGCCCGCCGTCCCGAAAATATCGAACTCGAACCCGTGGATCTGGCCCTGCTGGTGCGGGACACGGCCCAGGGGCAGGACTGCTTTTCGCTGGAGCTCCCCGCGAGCCGGGAAGTGCAGGCGCAGCCTGCCCTGGCGGGGATCGTCGTCAAGAATCTGCTGGACAATGCCCGGCTTTACTCGGAAAATGGCCGTGTTGCCGTGCGCCTGGACGAGCATGTGCTCCAGGTGCGCAACGCGGGACGCATCCCTGAGGATCTGGACATCTTTGCCCGCGGGGTGCGTGCCCGTGCCCGGGGCGATGCCACGCCGGGCGGCAGCGGTCTGGGGCTCTCGCTGGTGCGCCGCGCCTGCGAGCAGCTGGGCTGGTCGGTGAGTTACCGGCACAGCGGAGAAAATGAGACACTGTTCGAAGTGTGCTTTGCTCCGGACAGTGATGGAGAACGTGTGTGAAGATCAGCATGAGCAAGGGCCGCCTGCTGGCCGTACTGGCCCTGCTGCTGGGCTGTGCGCTGCTCTGGCGGGGCTTTTTCGAGCCCGACAGGCAGCGCGGCATGCCGCAGGATACGCCGCCGGTGCGTGTGGCCACGGCCCTGGCGCAGGATATGCCCCATTTCCTCAACGGTCTGGGCACGGTGGAGCCGTCCAGTGACGTGCTGGTGACCAGCCGGGTGGACGGGCATCTGCAGCGCCTGCATTTTACGGAAGGTCAGTTCGTCCATAAGGGCGACCTGCTGGCCGAGATCGACCCCCGGCCGTTCGAGGCCGCTTTGGGCGAGGCCCGCGGCGCCCTGGCCCGCGATACGGCCCAGCTGGAGAACGCCCGCCGCGACCTGAGCCGGTATGAAAAGCTGGTGAGCGGCGGCCATATCGCCCGGCAACAGTACGACAACCAGCGCGCCCTGGTGCGCCAGTATGAAGGCACGGTACAGTCCGACAAGGCTGCCGTGGATTCGGCGGCCCTGCAACTGCAGTACAGCCGCATCACCGCTCCGGCCGACGGCGTGCTGGGCCTGCGAAAAGTGGACGAGGGCAACATGGTGCATGCCTCCGATACCGAAGGTCTGGTGCGCATCACCCTGCTGACGCCTTCCTATGTGCTCTTCACCCTGCCGGAAAGCCGGGTGCCCCTGGTGGCGCAGCACTGGCGCGAGGCCCGCAAGAGCGGTGGTCGTCTGCTGGTCCAGGCCTGGGACCGCGAGCAGCAGGCCCTGCTGGCCCAGGGCTTTCTGCTGAGCATGGACAACCAGATCGATACCGCCACGGGTACGGTGAAGCTCAAGGCGAAATTCGCCAACGAGGACCACACCCTTTTCCCCAACCAGTTCGTCAATGCCCGTTTGCTGGTCACGGTCCTGCCCCGGGCCGTCACGGTGCCCACCGCCGCCGTGCAGCTGGGCAGCCGCGGCTCCTACGTCTATGTGGTGGACAAGGATACCGTCCGCCTGCGCGAAGTGACGCCCGGCGTGCGTACCGACAGCCTGACCGTCATCGACAAGGGCCTTGCCGCGGGCGAGGTCGTGGTGGTGGACGGTGTGGACCGCCTGCGTGACGGCCTGCGCGTGCGCGTGACGGCCAGCATGGAGACCCCGCGCGTGACCGTGCCTGCCACCGGGAGCGGGGAGTAGCTTCAGGGAGGGAAGAGGGATCCCGACACGGCTGCCGATGCCGTGACGCTGCGCCTTGCAGCCGTCATCCGGTGATGCGGGCGTGCGGCATGGTTCCTTCCCTCCGGTTCGATCCCTTTTCCGGCCGCCCGCCCCTTGGCAAAAAGGTCATGTGGTGAAAGCGCGGTGCAGGGGCCGCCGGGCATCCCTTCCCTTGCAGCGCTCCTGCCGGGGGGCGGTGTTGGCGCCGCCGTGCTCCTGCCCTCTGGGGCAGCGGCAGGCCCTTTCCCCCTTCCTTTCCCGGCCTCCCGTCCTTTCGCAGGGCAGGGGACCGCCGTTTCCCGCTGGCGGTCCCGTCGCCGTTTCCAGAAGACAGACGAGCAGCTCCATGAACATTTCCCGCATCTATATCCTCCGGCCCATCGCCACCTCGCTGCTGATGGTGGCCCTGCTCCTTTCCGGGCTGCTGGCCTATCATTATCTGCCCATGGCGGCCCTGCCGCAGATCGACTACCCCACCATCCAGGTGCAGACCCTGTACCCCGGCGCGTCCTCCGAGGTCATGGCCGCGGTGGTCACCTCGCCGCTGGAACGGCAACTGGGCACCATGTCGGGCCTTGTGCAGATGACCTCCCTGTCTTCGGCCGGGGCTTCGGTCATCACCTTGCAGTTCGACCTTTCCGTGCCGCTGGACGTAGCCGAGCAGGAGGTGCAGGCCGCCATCAACGCGGCGGACAACCTGTTGCCATCCGACCTGCCCAACCCGCCGGTCTACAACAAGGTCAACCCGGCGGACCCGGCCATCATGACGCTGGCGGTCTACAGTGACGCCATGCCTCTGACCCGGCTGGAAGACCTGGTGGACACCCGGCTGGCGCAGAAGATTTCGCAGATCACCGGCGTGGGCCTGGTGACCCTGTCGGGCGGGCAGCGGCCCGCGGTGCGGGTGCAGGTCAATCCCTCGGCCCTGGCCTCGGCCGGGCTGACCATGGCCGACGTGCGCTCGGCCATCGCTTCGGCCAACGTCAACGACGCCAAGGGCAGCTTTGACGGGCCCCAGCGCACCAGCACCATCGACGCCAACGACCAGCTGGCCTCGGCCGAGGAATACGCGCGGACCATCATCGGCTACAGCAACGGCGCGCCCCTGCGTCTGGAAGATGTGGCCACCGTGGAGGAGGGCGCGGAGAACGCCCGTCTGGCCGCCTATGTGGCCGACGGGGAGCAGGGCTTCCGCCCGGCCATCGTCCTCTCCATCCAGCGCCAGCCCGGCGCCAACGTCATCACCGTGGCCGACAGCATCACCCGTTTGCTGCCGCAGCTGCAGCAGGCCCTGCCCGGGCATGTGCGGGTGCAGGTGGTGACGGACCGCACCACCACCATCCGGGCCACGGTGCACGACGTGCAGCTGGAACTGGTGCTGGCCGTGGTCCTGGTCATCGCCGTCATCTGGATCTTCCTGCGCAACGTGCAGGCCACCATCATCCCGGCCCTGGCCGTGCCCCTGTCGCTGGTGGGCTCGCTGGGCGTCATGTACCTGGCGGGTTTCTCGCTCAACAACCTGACCCTCATGGCCCTGGTCATCGCCTCCGGTTTCGTGGTGGACGACGCCATCGTGGTCATCGAGAACATCAGCCGCTATCTGGAGAACGGCTACAAGCCCCTCCAGGCCGCCCTCGTGGGGGCCGGGCAGATCGGTTTCACCATCATCTCCCTGACCCTGTCGCTGGTGGCCGTGCTCATCCCCCTGCTGTTCATGGGCGACGTGGCCGGGCGCCTGTTCCGCGAGTTCGCGGTCACGCTGGCCGTGACCATCCTCATCTCGGCCGTCATCTCCCTGTCCCTGACGCCCATGCTCTGCGCGGTCATGCTGCGGCCGGAGCGGCACAAGGAAGGGGAGGGCAATTTCTTCCCGGCCCTGCTGCGCTGGTATGAAGGCAAGCTGGACTGGGTGCTGGCCCACCAGCGCCTGACCCTGGCCGTGGCCGTGGGTACCCTGCTGCTGAGCGTGGCCATGTACGCGCTGGTGCCCAAGGGCTTTTTCCCCACGCAGGACACGGGCGTCATCCAGGGCATCGCGGAATTCCCGCAGGATACCTCGTTTGCGGCCATGGCCCGGCGCCAGAAAGAACTTTCCGACGTGCTGCTGGCTGATCCGGCCGTGGCCCGGGTGGCGTTCTTCGTGGGCGTGGACGGCATCAACCCCAGCCTGGCCACCTCGCGCCTGACCATCGACCTCAAGCCGCTGGAAGAGCGCGACCACCGCGCCCCGGTCATCGCCCGGCGTCTCATGGAGCGGGCGGACAGCCTGCCGGGCATGGATCTGTTCCTGCAGCCCGTGCAGGACCTGACCGTGGAGGACCGCGTCTCGCGCACCCAGTACCAGCTTTCGGTGGAGGCCCTCAGCGACGCCCAGCTGGAAGGGCGCATCCCGGACATCCTGGCGGCCTTGCGGGCGCGGCCGGAGCTGAGCCATGTGACCAGCGACCTGCTGGGCCGGGGCCGCATGCTCTGGCTGGACATCGACCGCGATGCGGCCAGCCGTCTGGGCGTGAGCATGGACGTCATCGACAATGCCCTTTATGACGCGCTGGGGCAGCGCCTGATCTCCACCATCTTCACCCAGACCAACCAATACAAGGTGGTGCTGGAAAGCGCCCCGCAATTCCGGCGCGGCCCGGACGACATCGAAAAGATCTACGTCAAGGGCAGCGAGGGCAAGCCCATCCCGCTCTCGGCCCTGGTGCGCATGGAAGAACGCTCCGCGCGCCCTGCCACCATGCGGCAGGGCCAGTTCCCGGTGGCCACCATCTCCTTCAACGTGGCCGAAGGCTCCTCCCTGGGGGCGGCCGTGAGTGCGGTGGAGGAGACCCTTGCTTCCCTGGAGCTGCCTTCGTCCCTGCGCTGCCAGTTCCAGGGCGCGGCCCATGCCTTTGCCTCGTCCACGGACAATCAGGTCTGGCTGCTGCTGGCCGCCGTGGTCACCATGTACATCGTGCTGGGCGTGCTCTACGAAAGCTACATCCATCCCGTGAGCATCCTGTCCACCCTGCCGTCGGCGGGCATCGGTGCCACGCTGGCCCTCATGCTCTGCGGCATGGAACTGGGCGTGGTGGGCATCATCGGCATCATCCTGCTCATCGGCATCGTCAAAAAGAACGCCATCATGATGATCGACTTTGCCCTGGAGGCCGAGCGGCAGGAAGGCAAGGATCCGCAGGCCGCCATCCGGCAAGCCTGTCTGCTGCGTCTGCGGCCCATCCTCATGACCACCATGGCGGCCCTGCTGGGGGCCCTGCCGCTGATGATCGGCTGGGGCATGGGCGCGGAACTGCGCCGTCCGCTGGGCGTGACCATGGTGGGCGGCCTCATCGTCAGCCAGGTGCTGACCCTGTTCACCACGCCTGTCATCTATATCTGGTTCGCGCGTCTGGCCGAGAAGCTGGGCCGCCGTGGCGGGGAGGCCGGTCATGAGCAGGCCTGAGGAGACGCCCCGGGCCGCCGCATCCGGCCGGGAGAGCGGCCACGCCCATGAAGGGCAGGATCTGGCTCTGGCCGGGGAACGGCGCAAGCGCTTCGGGCCGGAATTCATCCCCCTGAACCTTTCCGCGCCCTTCATCCGTCGGCCCGTGGCCACCACGCTGCTGACCATCGCCGTGACCCTGGCGGGCATGGTGGCTTTTTTTCTGCTGCCCGTGGCGCCCCTGCCCGAAGTGGACTTCCCCGTGGTCAGGGTGCAGGCCAATATGCCCGGGGCCAGCCCCGAGACCATGGCCTCCACTGTGGCCACGCCGCTGGAACGGGCCCTGGGCCGCATCGCCGGGGTGACCGAGATGACCTCCAGCAGCAGCCTGGGCTCCACGCGCGTCATCCTCCAGTTCGACCTGGACAGGGACATCAACGGCGCGGCCCGTGACGTGCAGGCGGCCATCAACGCCGCCCGTTCCACCCTGCCCACCATGCCGTCCAACCCCACCTACCGCAAGGTGAACCCGTCGGGCGCGCCCATCCTCATCCTGTCCGTCACCTCGGACGTCCTGAGCCGCACCCAGCTCTACGATGCCGCGTCCACGGTGCTGGCCCAGAAGATCAGCCAGATCGCCGGGGTGGGCGAAGTGACCGTGGGCGGCGGCGCCCTGCCTGCCGTGCGCGTGGACATCTCGCCCGATGCCCTGCACCGCACGGGCCTGAGCATGGAAGACGTGCGTGCGGCCCTGGCCGGGGCCAATGCCTTTTTGCCCAAGGGGCATCTGGAGAACGAAAGCACCTCCTGGACCGTGGTGGCCAGCGACCAGCTGCGCACCGCAGCCCAGTACCGCAAGGTCATCGTGGCCGAGCGCGGCGGTGTCGTCATCCGTCTGGGCGACGTGGCCACGGTGACGGATTCCAGCCAGGACATCCGCCAGATGGCCCTTTCCAACGGCAAGCCCTCCATCCTGCTCATCGTATTCCGTTCGCCCGGGGCCAACATCATCGAGACCGTGGACAGGGTGAAGGCCATGATCCCGCAACTGCGCTCCTGGCTGCCCGAAAGCGCGGATCTTTCCGTGCGCATGGACCGCTCCCAGACCATCCGGGCCTCGCTGCACGAGGTGGAGAAGAGCCTGTTACTGTCCATGGCCCTGGTGGTGCTGGTGGTCTTCCTCTTTTTGCGCAACGGCCGCGCCACCAGCATCCCTACCGTGGCCGCGCCGGTATCGCTCATCGGCACCTTCGGGGTCATGTATCTGTGCGGCTACACCCTGGACAACCTTTCGCTCATGGCCCTGACCGTGGCCACGGGCTTTGTGGTGGACGACGCCATCGTGGTGCTGGAGAACATCGTGCGCCGTCTGGAGATGGGCGAAAAGCCCCTGCGGGCCGCCCTGCGCGGTGCGCGCGAGGTGGGCTTTACGGTCATCTCCATTTCCCTGTCGCTGGTGGCGGTCTTCATCCCCATCCTGTTCATGGGCGGCGTGGTGGGACGCCTGTTCCGCGAGTTCTCCGTGGTGCTGGCCACGGCCGTGCTGGTCTCCATGGTGGTCTCCCTGACCACCACGCCCATGATGTGCGCCACGTTGCTGCGGCCTTTCGATGAAGAGCTCGCCCGCCGCAGTGCCCGCCTGCGGGCGGAAGAGGGCGGACAGCAGGGGATATTCACCCATGTGGGGCGGTTGTGGGGCCGCTTCCTGTCCGCCATGCAGGAGGGCTATTCCCGCAGCCTCTATGTGGTGCTGGATCACTGGAAGCTGACCCTGACCGTGCTCCTGCTGGTGGTGGCGGCCAATGTCTGGATGTACGTCGTAGTGCCCAAGGGTTTCTTTCCCCAGCAGGATACGGGCGTCATCATGGGCGGCATCCGCGCTGACCAGAGCGCCTCGTTTCAGGACATGGAAGTCAAGCTGGCCCGGCTGGTGCGCATCCTCAGCGCCGATCCGGCCGTGGACCAGGTCTCGGCCCACATCTCGGGCGGCCGCGGCGGCGGGGGCGTGTTCATCTCCCTCAAGCCGCTGGAGGAACGCGGCATCAGCGCCCAGCAGGTCATCGGCCGTCTGCGCGGCAAGATGTCCTCGGAACCGGGGCTCCAGATCTTTTTGCAGGCCGCGCAGGACATCATGATGGGCGGGCGCAGCTCCCGTTCCCAGTACCAGTACACCTTGCAGGCCGACGATCTGGACAGTCTGCGCCGCTGGGGACGGCGTTTGCAGCAGGAGTTCGCGGGCATCCGCATCCTCAAGGACGTGGACAGCGACATCGAGGAACGGGGCCTGCAGACCCTGCTGACCATCAACCGTGACGCTCTGGCCCGGCTGGGCCTGACCATGAAGGACATGGACGCGGCTCTGAACAATGCCTTCGGCCAGCGTCAGGTCAGCACCATCTATGAGGAAAAGAACCAGTACCGCGTAGTGCTGGAATATGCCCTGCCCTGGCTGGAAGGCGAGGATTCGCTGGGCAAGGTCTGGCTGCCGGGCAAGGACGGGGCCGTGCCCCTGCTGGGCGTGGCCGAGGTCTCACCGGCCTTCGCGCCCCTTTCCGTGGCCCATCAGGGCCAGTTCGCGGCCGTGACCCTGTCCTTCAACCTGGCGGAGGGCGCGTCCCTTTCACAGGCGCAGGCGGCCATCGACGAGGCGCGCGTGCGCATCGGCATGCCGTCCACCATCGTGGGCAGCTTCCAGGGCACGGCCAAGATGTACAGCGATACGGTCAGGGAGCAGGTGCTGCTCATCCTGGCGGCCCTGGCCGCGCTCTATATCGTGCTGGGCGTGCTTTACGAGAGCCTCATCCATCCGCTGACCATCCTCTCCACCCTGCCGTCGGCGGGCATCGGGGCCCTGCTGGCCCTGCGGGCCTGCGGCATGGAGTTCAGCGTCATCGCCCTCATCGGCGTACTGCTGCTTTGCGGCATCGTCAAAAAGAACGCCATCATGATGATCGACTTTGCCATCGAGGCCGCGCGCACCCGCAACCTGCCCCCGCGCGAGGCCATCCACGAGGCCTGCCGCCTGCGCTTCCGTCCCATCATGATGACCACGGCCGCCGCCATCCTGGGGGCCGTACCGCTGGCCCTGGGGCAGGGCGACGGCGCCGAGATCCGCCAGCCCCTGGGCATCACCATCGTGGGCGGCCTGCTGGTGAGCCAGCTGCTCACCCTGTACACTACGCCCGTGGTCTACCTGTGCCTCGACCGGGCCCGTTTGCGCTGGCGCCGGCGCTGGTGGCGGCTGCGCTACGGCGAACGCAAGGCGGCCCTGCTGACGGCGCTTTGCCGTCAGGGCTAGGGACTGTCTTTCAGCAGGAGGGGGGGCCGGGCCATGTCGCGGCCTTCCGGGGGCATGGCCCTTGCGGCCGTCATCCTTGCGGCCTTCCTGCCGGCGTGTTTTGTACGGAAAGGGCGGCGCTGTGGAAGGCCCCACCTCCCTTGATGATTCCCTGTCCGGACGGCTCCTGTCCTCCTGATTCGGACAGGAGCTTTTTCTGCGTCCTGTTTCTGCCTCCGCAAGTCCTTTATTTCCACTCCGCAGATTGACGGCCCGCATGGGGCCTCCTATGCTGGGACGGCGACAGTGTCGCCAAAGAGACAGCCTGTGGAGGGAACATGAAAATCAGGGACTTCGGACTGGAGATCTTTTTTGGACGGTATGAATTCAGCGCGCCGTATCTGCTGGCGCAGTCGGACTGCGAGTCCCTGAGCATCCGCGAGTTGCTGGCTCTGGAGCCGGGCGCGCAGGAAGACTTTCTGGATACCTGGCTGGGCTACAGCGAGAATGACGGTGCTCCGGCCCTGCGGGAGGCGGTCTCCGGCCTGTACACGCAGTGCGGTCCGGAAAACGTGCGGCTGCATGTGGGCGCGCAGGAGGCTATCTTCGGGGCGCTCAACGTGCTGGTGGAGCCGGGCGAGCATGTGATCTGCCAGTTCCCCACCTACCAGTCCCTGTACGAGGTGGCGCGGGCCGCGGGCTGCGAGCTCTCCCTCTGGCCCCTGCATCAGGGCGAGGACGGCTGGTATTGCGACCTTGACGAGCTGGAGCGGCTCATTACGCCCAGGACGCACCTGCTGGTGCTGAACACGCCCAACAATCCCACCGGCTACGCCCTGTCCGCCGACGAGCGGCAGCGCATCTGCGAGCTGGCCCGCCGCCACGGCCTGCGTATCCTGGCCGATGAGGTCTACCGGGGCCTGGAAGCGCCGGATGCCGTGCCCCCGGCCTTTTGCGACATCTACGAACGGGCCTTTTCCGTGGGCGTGCTCTCCAAGGCCTACGGCCTGCCCGGCCTGCGCGTGGGCTGGATCGCCTCGCAGGAACGGGACGCCATCGGCGCCCTGAGCCGCTACAAGAATTATCTCAGCATCTGCTGCCCCACGCCTTCCGAAGCCCTGGCCCGCATCGCGCTGAAGCACGGCCCGGCCGTCCTGGCCCGCAACCGGGAGATCATCGCCCGTAATCGCCGGATCGCCGCCGACTTCTTTGCCCGTTACGACCACGTGTTCCTCCACAATCCGCCCCAGGCCGGTCCCATCGCTTTCCATGGCCTGCGGCCGGACTTCGTGGCCCGCTTCGGTTCCGCACTGGCTTTTTGCGAACACCTGGCCCAGTCGGCCGGTGTGCTGCTCCTGCCCGGCAATGTCTATGACATGGACGCGCCCTATGTGCGCATGGGCTACGGCCGCGCCAACTTTGCCGAGAACCTGGCCGTGCTGGACGGCTGGCTGCAGCAAAACGGTTAAGCTCAGGGAGGGAGTTTCCGGGAGGGAAGTCTCTTTCCCGCACCGTAAGGGGATCGCTTCCCCACCGCGCATTATGAAAAAAGGACGCCATGGCGGCGTCCTTTTTTTACGGGGGCTCCAAGGGAGGAAGCGATCTGGATGGGGCCCCCGTCAGGCCGGGATGTCCCTAACTACGAGGCAGCGACGGGGACCTGTGCCCGTACCTGAAAGTTTTTGGGGAGAGGGGCCCGGGGGAGAGAGCTTTTGTTTGCAAAGAGTCTCTCCCCCGGAGTGTCTGTCATTCTTACAAGGGCGGCATCTCGCCTGCCTGGCCGCGTGCGGCTTTGTCCAGCCAGTCGGCCCAGCGGCAGCCGGTCTCGATGAGCCTGTCCTGCGACAGCCGGGCGCTGTCATACAGGATGAGGGCCGAACCGCTCAGGGGGTTGAGCTCTATGTCCCGCACACCGTCCACACGCAGGAGGGCGGAGCGGGCCTTGCCGGCGATGGCGGCGTCACGCAGGGCAGGGTGCCGGACGCGCACGCGTCCGTCCATGAAGCTGCGGACATATTTCACGAAGCGCAGGCTGTCGAGCATCAGGCGGCCTCCAGCTGACGGGCGTGGCGACCGGGCAGATGCGGCCGCATGGCATTGAGGGTCACGCCCAGGGTCGTCAGGTTATGCAACAGAGCCGAGACGCCGGGCGTCAGGATCATGAACAGGCCCCCGGCCAGGAACATGCTGTTGAGCAGCATGGTGGCCGCAAAGTTGATGTGGATGCGCCGCAGGGTGGCCCTGCCCAGCAGCCGGGCCGTGATGAGCCCGCTGAGGTCCGGCCGGGTGAGCAGCACATTGGCCACTTCGCGGGCCAGGTCGGCACCGTCGCACATGGCCACGCCCACATGGGAGGCGGACAGGGCAGGCGCGTCGTTGATGCCGTCGCCCACCATGAGGACCTTGCAGCCTTGGGCGGTGAGGTCGGCGATGACGTCTGCCTTGTCGGCGGGCAGGACCTGCGAACGGTATTCCTTGAGCCCCAGCTTGCCGGCCACGGCACGGGCGGTACGCTCGTCGTCGCCGGTGAGCATGAGGATGCGGCGGAAGCCCAGCTCTTCGAGCTGCTTGAGGACCTGCGGGCATTCGGGGCGCAGGGGGTCCTCGATGGCCAGGAACCCGGCCAGCTTGCCGTCGATGGCCAGATAGAGCAGCGAGCGTCCCATCCGGGCCTGGGCGTCGATCTCCGCCTCCAGGGGCGAAAGGTCGATGCCTTCGTCGCATTCGATGTAGTGGCGGCTGCCCACACGCACGGCCTTGCCGTACAGGGTGGAGGCGATGCCGTGGGCCACCACATATTCCACCTGGGCGTGCTCTTCCTCATGCTGCAGGCCTTCTTCCTGCGCGCAGCGGACAACGGCGCGGGCCACAGGATGGGGGAAGTGTTCCTCAAGGCAGGCCGCAAGGCGCAGGACCTCGTCCCGGTCATGACCGGCGGCGGGGATGACCTCCACCACATGGGGGCTGGCGTTGGTGAGGGTGCCCGTTTTGTCGAAGACCACGGTATCGGCTTCGGAAAGGGCCTCCAGGAAACGGCCGCCCTTGATGACCACGCCGTGACGCGCGCCTTCGCGCATGGCGGCCAGCACGGCCAGCGGGGTGGCAAGACGCAGGGCGCAGGAGTAGTCCACCAGCAGCACGGAAGCCGCCTGCATGGGGTTGCGGGTGATGAGCCACACAAGGCCCGCCAGGGCGAAGGTGAAGGGCACGGCCATGTCGGCCATGCGTTCGAATTTGCCCTGGATGCCTGCCTTGAGGGCCTCGGATTCTTCGATGAAGCGCACCACCTGCTTGAGGCGGGTGCCGTCGCCCACATGGGTGGCGCGGATGACGAGATGTCCCTGCTCCACCACCGTGCCCGAGTAGACGGCAGCGCCCTTGCTGCGGGCCACGCCCAGGGGCTCGCCGGTCATGCTGGCCTGGTTGACCACGGCCTCGCCGTCCTCGACGATACCGTCCACAGGGATGGAGCCGCCGTCGCGGACCACGACCAGATCGCCTTCACGCACATCGGAGAGCGGGACGCTGGTCTCCACACCATCGGCCAGTACCCAGACGGTATCCACGTTGAGCGCCAGGCTCTCGGTCAGGCTGTCCATGGAGCGGCGGCGCGTCCAGTATTCCAGGGCCTCGCCCAGTCCCAGCAGCAGGGTCAGCACGGTGACGGTACGGAAGTCGCGCCGCAGCAGGGAAACACCGATGGCCGCGGCATCCAGTACGTCGACATTGAGCTTGCCCTGGAGGAGCGAGGCGAGGCCCTTTCGCAAAAAGGGAAGGGCTCCCATGACACTGCTGGCCACACGCAGCTTGAACGGCAGGAAAGGACGGACGAAGAGGAAGCGCATCAGGGGGCCGAAACCGTGGGCCCCCATCTCGTCCTCATCATGGGCCGGCAGGCGGCTGCCGGAAGCGTGCCGTTCGAGGCTGCTTTCCAGCTCCTGGGTCAGGGTGGCCAGGACGCTGCCGTCATTGAGGGCACCGGCGTCCTGGGCAGCCAGGGAGCGGAGCACGTCCTGCCGGGCCTGCGCATGCCGGTAGAGCACGAGGACGCTGGGCACGCGCGGATTGACCCGCACGCCTTCCACGCCGTCGATGGCATCCAGAGTATCGGCCAGGATCTCGGTCTGCACCTGTGTCATGGGGCGGCAGGCACGCGCACGCAGCCGTCCGGCCCCGTTGGAGCAGCTCAGTTCATGAACCAGAAAAAAGCGCATGCGCGTGCCCTCATCAGGCCTGAGGATCGGCAGCTTCGGCCTTGCGCTTGTCAGCGGCCTGACGGGCTTCGGCGGCCAGATCTTCCATATCTTCCTTGACGGCTTCCACCTTGCTCATGATGGCGTCTTTCATGTCCATGCCGCGGCTCACCAGGTCGGTGGCCAGGGGTTTGAGATCGAGCTTGCCGCGGGTGACGGCAACGGTGCCCACGACGCCCAGCGCCAGACCACCCAGGAAAAAGAGACCGTATTTCAGACCGTTGTTCATGCTTGTGCCTCCGTTTGCACAGGTAAAAGGATACAGAGGGCCATCCGGGCCATGTTCTGGCACGGCCCGGACAGCAAAAGACGCACGATTGGGAGAAGAGAGGGGCTAGTTGGAGACGTCGACGGTGATGTGGTCGGCTTCGCTGTTGCGCAGGGTGACGGTCACGCCGGAAAGGCGCAGCGCAACGGGGTCTTTGAGGGGCGCGCGGCCCACGACGGAAACGGTGGTCCCGGGGATCAGGCCCATGTCCCGGATGCGGCGGCCCATTTCTCCAAGGGCTTCCACCGTGGCGATCCTGCCGCTCTGGCCGATCTGCATCTGACGAAGGCTGATGATGTCGCTCATGATCTTCTCCTTTGCTGGTACGGGCCCGGAGCAGGGACCGGCATACCTGCGCAGTGCGATCCGGCCGGGACGATCCCGACCGGGCTTGGGGGGCGGCTGATCCGGCATGTCGAACCGCTACTCCGGGCTTGCAAAGAAGCATGGCGTAAACTAGGATGAGTGTCAAGAAAAAAGAAAATCACTTTCATTTTTCTTTTGACCTGTATGTAAAATTTTTTATCTTTTCATTTTAACCTCTTACCCCAGGAGTGCTCTTATGGAAGAAGCCTGTCTCGCTACAGGGGACCTCGCTGTCCCCGCACGGCCCGCGACCAAAAAGCTCAGCGGGCGCAAACTGGCCATGCGCATCATGCTCGGTGCGCTGGGGGCATCGGTGGTGCTGGGCTTTGCCGGCAACAAAACGGCCCATGTGCTGACCGGCGCCGTGTTCAGCGCCCTGCTGGCCGACCACGTCTGGAAGCGCCGCAAGGCCCTGTAAGGATCGTCACATGGAGCGTCCTTCCGACGGGAATGCGGCTTTGCCCGCTGCTTCGGGGGCGGCCGTCCCCCGGTGGAAAGCCCTGCTGGCCACGGGTATCCGGCGGCTGGCGGTCTGGGGAACGGGCCTGCTGGCGGCCCTGGTCGCCCTGCTGGCCCTGGCCCAGATCGTCTGCCTGGTCCTGTGTCTGCTGGCTCTGGTGGTCCTGGCCCTGTGTTTCCTGATGGCTTCCTATCCCGAGGAATGCCGCCAGTTCTGGCGCATGCTGCGGGAGACGCGCGCGGAGGGACGCGGCAACGATTCCTGAACCTTGGGGGCGGCCGTTGCGGCCTGGGGGGCCGGCCGCTCCGCAAGGGAAAGGAGCCCGCAGGAGGCTGCGGACAAAAAAAGACCACCCGTCGGCGGGTGGTCTTTTTTCGTATCAGGGAGCGGGGGAGAGCCTATTCCTTGGGCTGGTCCTCGTCGGGCAGGTTGGCCGTCTCGTGCTGGCCCTGCAGCAGGTTGCGGTGACCGACGATGATGTGGTCGAGCACTTCGGGCTTGGCCAGGGCCGTGGTATCGCCCAGGTCGTCATAGACGTTGCCCGCGATCTTGCGCAGCATGCGGCGGATGACCTTGCCGGAGCAGGTCTTGGGCATGGCTTCCACGAACTGGATGTATTCGGGGGAGGCCAGGGCGCCGATGTCGCGGCGCACGGTGTCGCGCAGCTTTTTGCGCACGTCGTCGCTCCAGGGCACTTCGTCACGGGTGACGACATAGGCGTAGATGCCTTCGCCCTTGAGGGCATGGGGCATGGGCACCACGGCGGCCTCCGCCACTTCGGGGCAGGAGGCCAGCACGGCCTCGATCTCGGCGGTGGAGAGACGGTGGCCGGAAACGTTGATGGAATCATCCACGCGGCCCAGGATCCAGAAGTAGCCGTCCTCGTCCACTTCGGCGCCGTCGCCGGACTCGTAGCAGCCGAAGCGCGAGAAGTAGGACTGGTACTTTTCTTCGTCGTTGTACACGCCCTGCATCATGCCGGGCCAGGGCTTGCGGATGACCAGATGGCCGCTGCGGGTGGAGCCGTCGCCGTCTTCCTCGTCACGGGTGGCGCTGCCGCCCATGACGGCCGCGTCGATGCCGGGCAGGGGCCGCGAGGCCGAGCCGGGCTTGAGCTTGGTGGCGTAGGGCAGGGGGCTGATCATGGCGCCGCCGGTCTCGGTCTGCCACCAGGTATCCACGATGGGCAGCTCGCTGCCGCCGATGTTCTTGTGGTACCAGTGCCAGGCTTCGGGGTTGATGGGTTCGCCCACGGAGCCCAGGATGCGCAGGGTGCGCAGGTCATAGCGTTCGGCCCAGGCTTCGCCCAGACGCATGAGGGAACGGATGACCGTGGGGGCCGTGTAGAGGATGTTGACGCGGAATTTTTCCACGATGCGCCAGTAGCGGTCCGGCTTTGGCCATGTGGGCACGCCTTCGAACATCACCACGGTGGCGCCCAGGGCCAGCGGCCCGTACACGCCGTAGGTATGGCCGGTGATCCAGCCCATGTCGGCCGTGCACCAGTAGACGTCGTCGTCGCGCATGTCGAAGACCCATTGCGTGGTATGCGCCGCATAGGTCAGGTAGCCGCGCGTGGAGTGCATGATGCCCGTAGGCTTGCCGGTGCTGCCGCTGGTATGCAGCAGGAAGAGCGTGTCGTTGGCGTCCATGGGCTCGCAGGGGAAGTCCACGTCCAGGGTGAAGTCCTCGATGAGGTCATGCCACCAGATGTCGCGGTTGGGGGTCATTTTCACGTCGTAGAGGTCGGCGTGGTTCACCACCACGTGGGCCACGGAGGGGCACTTTTCCAGGATGGGGTCCAGGTTGGCCTTGAGGGGCTTGATCTTGCCGGCGCGGATGGCGGCATCGGCGGTGATGACGACCTTGGCCTTGGAGCCCTGGATACGGCTGCGCACGCCGCCTTCGGCATAGCCGGAGAAGATGGCCGTATGGATGGCGCCGATGCGGGCACAGGCCAGCATGGCGATGACCAGCTCGGGGATCATGGGCATGTACAGGGCCACACGGTCTCCCTTGTTGATGTGCAGGGAGCTCAGGGCGTGGGCCACACGGCAGACCTCGGTATAGAGCATCTGGTAGGTGAAGCAGCGCACGTCCATTTCCTTTTCGCCCTGCCAGATGAGGGCGGCCTTGTTGCGGCGGCCGGAGATGAGGTGCGGTCGATGCAGTTGAAGGCGGCATTGAGCTTGGCGCCGGTGAACCATCTGTACTTGTGCCGCGCTTCGTCGGCCTCCAGTACCTTGTCCCAGCGCTTGAACCAGTGGATCAGCTGCGATGCGCGTGCCCCCCAGAAGTCATTGGGGTCTTCCAGAGCTCGCCGGCAGATGGCGTCGGCTTCGTCCTGACCGCAGATCCACGCGGACGACTTGCCGTGCTCGGGGGGGAGGTAGCTACGCTTCTCGGTTAAGAGAGTGGTAATCCGTTCCTGGGACATGATGGCAACTCCATAAGCTTAAGACTGCAAACAACAGTGGAAAATCATCCATGCTACCGGCGTAAAGTGATTTCTTACGGGCGTTAAGGGCCGGAAAACTGTTTGTGCTACCAGTCATCGTGGAGAAAAAAGGGACAAGGAGCTGAAACAGAGTGCAACAAAACGGCAGCAGGCACCGGTATGCATGGGAATGCTGAATAGTGAAAAAAATCCCAATCTGGAACGATTTTTTATGAAATTTTTTTTAAAATTTTTTCCATATTCGGAACGAGAGCCTGCTTTTTGTGCAAAAAATGCATGGCGGCAGAGAAAATGACCGGCAGCACGGCCGGAAAATGAAAAGGGCGGCCTCATGACGAGACCGCCCTGAAAAGCAGGATGGAGATGGCGCAAGGATCAGTCCACGGGACGCATCCAGCCTCCCTCCAGCAGGAGGGCGGCAAGACGGCTCACCGGCAGGCCCACCACCGTGGACCAGGAACCGTGCACGCTTTCCACCAGAAAGGCCCCCTGGCCCTGGATGGCGTAGGCCCCGGCCTTGTCGGCCGGTTCGCCGCTGCGCACATAGGCGCGGAGAACGTCTTCAGGCCAGGCATGGAAGCGGACGGCGCTGGTATCGGCAAAGCCCGCGCTGCTCCCGTCGGGGAAAAGGCAGCAGACGCCGGAGATGACCTCATGCTCGCGGCCGGAAAGGCGCCGCAGCATGTCCAGGGCGTCCGCATCGTCAGCGGGCTTGCCCAGGATGTCGTGGCCCAGGGCCACCACGGTGTCGGCGGCCAGGATCAGGTCGTCGGCCCCGGCATCCGCCGAGGCGGCCACGGCCCGCGCTTTGGCCGTAGCGGCACGCAGGGCGTAGGCGGCGGGCGTTTCCCCGTGTTCGGGGCGCGGTTCCACCCCGGTGGGACGGACGATGGTATAGGGCAGGCCCCATTCATCCATGAACTGGCGGCGTCGCGGCGAGGCCGAAGCCAGCACCAGCCGGATGCCGGGCCGCAGGAGGAAAAGGGGCTGGAGCGGGGCCGTGTTCATCGGCCCGCCTGATGGGGCCAGTTCTGGCGGGGCCAGTGGCGCAGCAGTTCCTTGCCTTCCATGTCGTAGACGTGGAAGCAGCCGTCCTCATACAGGCCGTAGCTGCGGGGGAATCCGCCCTTGGGCAGGCTGAGGGAGCCGGGGTTCCAGAAGTGCAGGCCGTCCAGGCTCTCGCCGCGCGGGATGTGGGTATGGCCGCGCAGGATGACCGTGCCCGGGGCAAAACCCGGCAGAGGCGGGTTCTCCGGCAGACGGTGGCCGTGGCTGGCGAAGATGCGCAGGGCGTCGGCCTCTATCCAGGCATTCTCCGAAACGGCGAAGGGCGTGAGCATGATGTCCACTTCGGCGTCGCAGTTGCCGCGTACGGCCGTGACCGGGCAGGGCAGATGGTTCAGGCGGTCCAGTTCTTCCAGCACGGAGCGGGTGTCATAGCCGCCGGGCAGGGGGTTGCGCGGACCGTGGTAGACCAGGTCGCCCAGCAGCACCAGCATGTCGGGCGACAGGCGTTGGGCCGTATCACAGAGGAAGCGCAGGCTGTCCAGCGAGCCGTGCAGGTCGGAAGCGATGAGCAGACGCATGGACGGCCCTAGCCTTTGTGTTTCTCATCCCAGCGGGCGCGCTCCACAGCGGCGTCCACCAGCATGATGGGGATATCGTCACGCACGGGATAGACCACGTTGCAGGCCGGGCAGGCCAGGCCTTCGGGATGCTCGGCAGAGGGCAGGGGCTCCAGAGAGCCCATGCAGCGGGGGCAGGCCAGAATCTGCAGCAGTTCCTGTGTGTTCATCATGATGTTTCCTTGTCTTTGGGGACAGCGGCCCCCTGTTTTGCGAGGGCAAAAGCATAGCTTTTTGCCGTCCGTTCTTCAAGACAAAGCTGCCGGGACGACCTGCGGGAAAGCGTGACCTGACGGGCCCTGCGGACCTTGCCACGGGAGTGCGCAGCTTGCTTTTTTTTCATAAAGTCGTAGTTTACTTGAAAAGAAAAAGATAACTGTCAGGGATGAAAGCATGCAATTCATTGATTTACATACGCATTCACAGGCCTCTGACGGAACGGACAGCCCCGGGCAGCTCGTGCGTAATGCCCAGATCCAGGGGCTGGCGGCGGTGGCGGTGACCGATCACGATACGGTCTCCGGCCTGGACGAAGCCGAGGCGGCAGCCCGTGACCTGGGGCTGGAATTCGTGCGTGGATGCGAACTGTCGACCAGTACGGAGCTGGGCGAGATGCATATGCTCGGCCTGTGGCTGCCCCGGGATCTGGCTCCCCTGCAGGACAGGCTCCAGTATCTGCGCCGCAAACGCAGCGAGCGCAACGTCCGCATCGTGGAAAAGCTCCAGGGCCTGGGCGTGGAGATCGAGCTCGACGAAGTGCTGCACGAGGCCCGCGGTGAGAGCGTGGGGCGCCCGCACATCGCTGCCGTGCTGGTCCGCAAGGGCTATGTGAAGGACGTCAGCGAGGCCTTCAAGGAATATCTGGGCTATTACGGCCGCGCCTATCTGCCCAAGGAGGTCCTGCAGCCCGAAGAGGCCGTGGAAGTCCTCTCTTCTCTGGGGGCCACGGTCTGCCTGGCCCACCCTATGCTGCAAAAGCTGCCCGAGGGCTGGCTGGAAGCCTTCATCGAACGCCTCCTGCCCTGCGGGCTCACGGCCATCGAGGCCTATCACAGCGAACATTCCGAGGCCGCTTCCCGGCGCTGCCTGGAGCTGGCCCGCCATTACGGCCTGGGCGTCAGCGGCGGCTCGGACTATCACGGTACCAACAAGCCCCGTATCCGTCTGGGCAAGGGCTACGGCTCCCTGCGCGTGCCCTACAGCGTGCTGGAAGAGCTGCGCGAGATGCGCGCCCGGCGCGGCCTGCCCTGCTAGGGCGTGGCGACCTGTCCGCAGTTTGCTTGTGGGGGAAGGGAAACCTCTCATCTCCGCTGTCGATGCCCGTAACGCTCCTTCGTCGTTAACGGGCACGGCCTGCGGCCGCCTTCGGTCGCTGCTCGCGCGAGTTTTTTCCCTTTCCCCAAGCCCCATCCTTTCCCCAGCGCGCTTTTTCAGGTGGGCGCTGGCTCATGCGGCGGGCATCCTTCTTTGGGGATGTGTGCTGGTATCCTTTATTTCATTGGAATACAACGGAGAGTTGCGTTGAAAGGCCCGGGGAAAAGGGGGGCTTGAGGAGGCTCACCCCTCTTTCCGTGAGCCTCATGCGGCCCGTATGTGCAACGGGGCCGGTGGGTAGCGTCTTCATGGCGGGAGCGTCCTGCGCGGGCATGCTGTGCCCTTCCCGTTCCCGTGCCTCTGGTTATTCTGGCCGTATCTGTCTGCCGCAGATCTTCCACTGTCGGCGGATGCAAAAAAGCGGGGCCCTCTTGAGAGGGTCCCGCTTTTTTCGTCAGTGATGGTCAGGAGCGGCTAGACTTTGCCCATGCCGCAGCACTTCTTGTACTTCTTGCCGCTGCCGCAGGGGCAGGGATCGTTGCGGCCCACGCGGGGCTTGGCCTTGGCGGGCTGGTTGCCGGCATCCGTGGTCTGGCTGCCGGAGTAGGCCAGGTCGTCGTTCTCCTTGTGGCGCAGGCTCAGGGTGGGCTTGGCCTTGGGGGCTTCCTGCTGCGGAGCTTCGGCCGGGGCATTGCCCCCTTCCACGGCGTCCTCGGCAGGGGCGGGTTCGGCGGGCTGCACATGCACGCGGGTCAGGGCGCGGAACACGCCTTCGCGGATCTGGAAGAGCATGGACTGGAACATCTCGAAGCCTTCACGCTTGTATTCCAGCTTGGGGTCCTTCTGGCCGTAACCGCGCAGGCCGATACCGTCACGCAGGGCGTCCATGTTGCGCAGATGTTCCTTCCAGGTGCGGTCCAGTTCTTCCAGCAGGAAGTAGCGCAGGATGTCCTGGTACAGGGGACCGGCTTCTTCGCGCAGCTGCTGGAAGATCTGGTGGATGCATTCCTCACAGCCGGCACGGTCGGGCACGGGAGCATCGGCCGCCAGCACGCGGCCCAGGTTGAAGACGTCGGCCAGACGGGCCTGCAGGGCCTTGCGCAGCTCGATGGCCGTATCGGTATCGGCCTGCTCCAGCGGCGTGTAGGCATCGTCCAGGATATCGTTGCGGAACTCGCTCAGCACGGGTTCCAGATCTTCTTCCACCATCATGTCGCGGCGCAGGGTGTAGATGACCTCGCGCTGCTGGTTCATGACGTTGTCGTAATCCAGCAGGGTCTTGCGGATCTCGAAGTGGTGGGCTTCTACGCGCTTCTGGGCGCTTTCCACGGCGCGGGTGACCATGGTGTTCTCGATGGCTTCACCATCCTTGAGGCCCAGCTTCTCCATGAGGCCGCTGATGCGGTCGGAGCCGAACAGGCGCATGAGGTCGTCTTCCAGCGAGAGGTAGAAGCGGGAGGAACCGGGGTCGCCCTGACGGCCGGAACGGCCGCGCAGCTGGTTGTCGATACGGCGGCTCTCGTGGCGTTCGGTGCCCAGGATGTGCAGGCCGCCCAGTTCCAGCACGCCTTCGCCCAGCACGATGTCCGTACCGCGGCCGGCCATGTTGGTGGCGATGGTCACATGGCCCTTCTGGCCGGCCTGGGCCACGATCTCGGCTTCACGGGCGTGCTGCTTGGCGTTGAGCACGCTGTGCGGGATGTTGAGCTTTTTCAGGCGCTGGGAGAGCATTTCCGAGGTCTCGATGGAGATGGTGCCCACCAGCACGGGCTGGCCCTTTTCGTACAGCTCGCGGATGGCCTCGATGATGGCATCGTACTTTTCCTTGCGGGTACGGTAGATGAGGTCGGGGTAGTCCTTGCGCTGCATGGGCTTGTTGGGCGGGATGGAGACCACTTCCAGATTGTAGATCTGGTGGAATTCCACGGCTTCGGTATCGGCCGTACCGGTCATGCCCGCCAGCTTGTCATACATGCGGAAATAGTTCTGGAAGGTGATGGAGGCCAGGGTCTGGTTCTCGGCGGCGATGGTGACGTTTTCCTTGGCTTCCAGGGCCTGGTGCAGACCGTCGGAATAGCGGCGGCCGTCCATGAGGCGGCCCGTGAACTCGTCCACGATGACCACCTTGTCGTTCTGCACGATGTAGTCCACGTCGCGCTTGAAGACGTGATGGGCCTTCAGGGCCTGCAGGATGCAGTGCTGCTGGGTGATGTTGGCCGGGTCGAAGAGGTTGTCCACATGCAGCAGGGCTTCGCAGTGGGCCACGCCTTCCTCGGAGAGCATGGCGGTGCGGGCCTTCTCGTCCACGGTGTAGTCTTCGGGGCCCAGCTGGCGCACGATCTGGTCCATGGCGCGGTACATGCCCACGCTTTCGTCGGAAGCGCCGGAGATGATGAGCGGGGTACGGGCCTCGTCGATGAGGATGGAGTCCACTTCGTCCACGATGGCGAAGTTGTGGCCGCGCTGCACCAGCTGCGTGGCGTAGAACTTCATGTTGTCGCGCAGGTAGTCGAAGCCGAACTCGTTGTTGGTACCGTAGGTGATGTCGGCGCCGTAGGCTTCCTTGCGGGCCTGGTCGTCAAGTCCGTTGACGATGACGCCCACGGAAAGGCCCAGGAAGTTGTAGAGCTTGCCCATCCACTGGGCGTCGCGGGTGGCCAGGTAGTCGTTGACGGTCACCACATGCACGCCCTTGCCGGAAAGGGCATTGAGGGCCACGGGCAGGGTGGCCACCAGGGTCTTGCCTTCACCGGTCTTCATTTCGGCGATCTTGCCGCGGTGCAGCACGATGCCGCCCACCAGCTGCACGTCATAGTGGCGCATGCCCATGACACGGCGGGAGGCTTCGCGGACCAGGGCGAAGACTTCGGGCAGAAGATCGTCCAGGGTGCGTTCACCGGCCTGCACCTGCTGGCGGTATTCCGCCATGCGCTGGGCGAAGTCCTCGTCGGCCAGTTCCTGCATCTGGGATTCGAGCGCGTTGATGCGCGCCACGATGGGGCGCAGGCGGCGCAGGTAGCGGTCGTTCTTGCTGCCGAAAATCTTTTTGAAAATGAAACCGAACATGCGTTCTCCTCGTTTGGCGGGATGGCCTGCCCCGGGGCAGGCGCGCGACCGTGTGCATCCTGAAAAAAACGGACGGGCCGTGCGTGAAAGGGCCCGGCACCGGGGGCCGGGCGTCACGAACGGTCGCGCATGCCGTAGAAGTAAGGTCAAAACACGGCTTTGGCAATGCACCGAGGGGGAAAAATGCCCTCACGGACGGGAGAAAGCGCGTCTGGCGACCAGCTGGGGCGGGGGAGGGCTGTGGGGAAAAGCTGCAGCAGGCTGCCCAGCGGGAGCGGGATCTTCATTGGGCAGGGCCGGACTTGCCTGCCTGCGGGAAGAGCCGGGCCGGGGAAGATCAAGGGGAAGGCCAAGGGGAAGGGAAGAGCAGGAGGGAGGGGCTTCCCCGTTAAAACAGGGGCCTCTTCTTTAAAGAAGCTTGCCCGCAGGCCCTGCCTGTTGAGGCAGGAAACTGCGGGCGATACGGGCAGCCACGGGCATCCGAAGCTTCTGCCGCTGTCACCATCGTCCTTGCGGGCAAGGGCGGCCGCGGTTCCGTGCGGATGCGGCAGCAGGGCAGAGGGCTCCTCCCTGAACGGCACCGGTCTAGGCTTCCGGGCCGTGTTCCTGTTTGATGACGGCTTCGGACTTGATGCGGTCCAGCAGCTCGGCAAAGGTGGCTTTGACGTTCTCGCGGATGTCACCGGCCACCACCAGCAGGAGCAGGTCGTCACCGGGCTGCAATTCCCCTCCATTGGCCTGGGCCACGATGGCGAAGATGCCGGGGCGCTGCTCCATCTCATGACAAATGGCGTCCATCTTGGCCTGGTCATGGCTGACGGTGATGGAGCTGACCGGCGCATGATCCTTGCGCGACCAGCCGCGGACAACGCCATTGTGTACCAGCATCATGCCCACTTGGTCGGTGAAGCCGGGGCGGGCCTTGAGTTCCTGCAAAACCTTGTTGACGTCCATACTGACTCCTTTGTCTGCGGTGCCGGATCGGTCCGGCGCAGGAGCAAGCATACACGGCCCAAGCCCGTGGATAAAGGGCGGACGGCGCGGAAAAACAGCTTTTTGTGCCAATCTTCATCTTATAATACGCTGGAATGATTTGAGAATAAAAAATATTACTTATTTTTGCGCTAGGTATTGATTTTTTAATTAAGAATAATTACTATTTAAAAAAGCACATGGAGGAGTATATGAACCGCCTGCAAGATTATGCTCTTTATGATATTTCCTGGAACCTGAGCCCTGAACACGCCGTGACCATGTACCTCGAATGGGGCAACAACGACTGGCACTCCGAATATCCGCCCGTGCGCTCCAAGGAAGATGTGTCCCACTACTTTGTGGTGGACAGCTGGGGCAAGGAACCCGTCATCCGCCTGGTGCGCCGCAACTCCGAAAACGCTGAAGACCTGTTCACCATGCCGCTTCCCCACCACCTGCTGTCCGAATACGAATCCGTGCACGGCAAGTGGCGCGGCATCAGCGAACCCACCCCCGCCATCAAGAGCTGGCTGCGCCACGAACTGGGCCAGTAGACAGCTTTGACGTCATAACGAACCTTTCTTCTTCATTCCCTCCTCAAACCCATAAACCTCCACACCAAACGCACCAGACAGGGCCCCGGCAACGGGGCCCTTCGTCTTTTGGGGGCCCGGGATACTGCCATGCCATCCCGGCCAGGGCAGTTGCCCGCGGGCTCTTCGAGAGGGGCGGCGGGGCACGATGGCCTGTCCGCATCCCTGCCCGGACGGAAGAGCCGCAGCGGAGCGGTCGACCGTTCGCAAGCTTCCCCGGACGGCGGACATAAAAAAGCCGGTGGCTTTGGCCACCGGCTTTTTCATATCTGTCAGGCGCGTGCCTTACTTGTTGGTCTTGAGGAAGTTCTTGGCACGGGCCGCTTCGGGCGAGTTGGGGTACTTCTTGATGAGCTCGTTCATGCGGGCCTTGGCGGCGGCCTTCTGGTTCATCTTGCTGAAGCAGATGCCCTGCTTCAGATAAGCGCCCGGAGTACGGTTGCTCTTGGAGAACTTGGTGATGACCGTGTCGTAGGCCAGGGCGGCGTCAGGGAACTGGTTGCGCTGGAAGTAGCACTCGGCCAGATAGTACTGCGCGTCGGGAGCCATGCTGTGCGTGGGATAGTTCTTCATGAAGTCGGCGAAAGAACGCTGGGCCTCATCGTACTTGCGGGCCTGGAAGGCATTGAGGCCGGCGTCATACAGGGCCAGCGAGATGTCCTTCTTCGCAGCGGGCTTGGCTTCGGGCTGGGGCGTGGGCTGGCCCCAGGTGCTGCCCGCAGCGGCCGGAGCGGCGGCAGGAGCAGCGGCGGCATCACCGTAAGGGCCGGTAGCCAGACCGGCGGCGGCACCGGCTGCTGCACCGGCAGCGGCACCAGCGGCGGGCGCGGCATAGGGGTTCTGCTGGGGCTGGAACAGGGGCGCATTGGCCTGGGGCGCGGCGGCATGGGCCGGAGCGGCGCCACCGGCGGCCATGGGCTCGCCCAGGTTGAGGTTGAGGGCCATGCTGGTCTCCACCTGGCGCAGGGCGGCATCATGGGCACGCACGCGTTCAGCCAGGGCAGCGGCACCGCCCACGTTCTTCAGGTCGTCCACCAGGCCCTTGAGGGTGTTCAGTTCCTGGCGCATGGCCTGCACCTGGTTCCAGACTTCGGCCTGGGCAGGCTGCATCTGGCGCAGCAGGGTATCGTGTTCCTGCACGCGCTGCTCAAGATACATGCTTTCGTTGGCAGCGTTGCTGCTGCCCTGACCCACGCAAGCGCCCAGCATGGCGGTGGCGCAGATCAGGCCACACAGAGGAAGAAGACGTTTGCTGTTCATAGAGTCTTGGTCTCCCGTTTTAAAGTTTTTCACCGGCGTGCTTGCGACCGGCGAAAATATAGATCAGGCCCCCCAGCACAGGCAGGAAAACAGCGATGACCAGCCAGATGGCCTTTTGCTGGAAGGATGAGAAGCGGTGGTTCCAGATATGCCAGATGCTCCAGAGGTTGGGCAGGATGGGGATCAGGGCCACCAGGACGTGCCACCAGGCAAAGGTCATGATTTTTTCTCCTTGCTCTTTTCCGGGGCTTCCGGGGTGCGCCAGATGACGATGCAGGCCAGGAAGGCGCCGACGCAGATGGCCATGTCCGCCACGTTGAAGGCGGGCCAGTGCCACTGCCCCACATAGACATCCACAAAGTCGATGACCGCCCGGAAGCGGATGCGGTCCACCAGATTGCCCAGTGCGCCCCCCAGCACCAGCCCCAGCCCGGCACTGAGCCAGGCATTGAAGCGGGAGCTGCGCAGCAGGGCCACGATGGCCACGGCGGCCACCACGGTCGCGCCCAGGAACAGCCAGAACTGCCACTGGATGTCGGAACGGTTCAAAAAGCCGAAGGCAGCGCCCCGGTTGTGGACCAGCACCAGATCCAGCAGGCCGGGGATGACCGTCACGGGCTGCAGGGGATCGATGGCGGCCACGGCCCACCACTTGGTCAGCTGGTCAAGGACCAGCGCCAGCAGGCCGTAGCCGCCCAGGATCGTATATTTGCGCATTACGCCTCAGGCAGTTCCGCCATGACCCTGGCACAGCGGGGGCAGAGGGTGGGGTGCGCGGGATCGCTGCCCAGTTCGGTGCTGTAGATCCAGCAGCGTTCGCACTTTTCACCGGCGGCCTTGGCCACGCCCACGGCCAGACCGGCCACTTCGGCGTCCTGCACGGCGTCGGCCGGAGCTTCGGCCAGGGGCGCCAGATGCAGCTGCGAGACGATGAAGAAGGCGCGCAGGTCGGTGTGCAGGCCTTCCAGGCGTTCACGCAGTTCGTCGGCCACATAAAGGGTCACGCTGGTATCCAGCGAATGGCCCACCACGCTGTCGCGACGCAGGGGCTCGATGGCGCGGGTCACGGCGCCGCGCACGGCCAGCAGCACGTTCCAGTCGTCGCGCACGCCGTCTTCCAGCAGATAGGGCTTGCTGTCCACGGGCGGCAGGGCAAAGACGGTAGGCAGGTCGTCGCGCAGGTCGTTGGGCAGGTGGTGGAAGATCTCTTCGGCGGTGAAGGACAGCACCGGGGCCATGTCGCGCACCAGCATGCAGAGCAGGTGGTACAGGGCGGTCTGGGCCGAGCGGCGTTCCTTGCTGGCGGGAGCGGAGGAATACAGACGGTCCTTGAGGATGTCCAGATACACGGCCGAGAGGTCGGTCACGCAATAGTTGTGCAGGGTGTGGTAGACCTTGTGGAAGTCGTAGGTCATGTAGGCATCCTGCACGCGGTCATGCACCTGGGCGGCGGCATGGAGCGCGTAGCGGTCCAGAGGCAGCAGCTGGTCCAGGGGCAGCAGGTCGGCGCGGGTCAGGTCGTTGATGGTGCCCAGGATGAAGCGGCAGGTGTTGCGGATACGGCGGTAGGCATCCACCAGTCGGCCCAGGATCTGTTCCGAGATGCGGATGTCTTCGCGGTATTCCACCGAGGAGACCCACAGGCGCACGATCTCGGCGCCGTACTTGTCGATGAGTTCCTGCGGGGCGATGACGTTGCCGATGGACTTGGACATCTTGCGGCCGTCGCCGTCCACCACATAGCCGTGGGTCAGCACGGCCTTGTAGGGCGGATCGTTACGGGTGCCTTCGGCCACCAGCAGGGAACTGTGGAACCAGCCGCGGTGCTGGTCCGAGCCTTCCAGATACAGGTCGGCAGGCGCGGAGAGCTCGGGGCGGCTCTCCAGCACGGCGGCGAAGCTGGTACCGGAGTCGAACCACACGTCGAGGATGTCGTCTTCCTTTTCCCAGTGCTGGCCGCCGCAGTGGGGGCACTTGAGGCCTTCGGGCACGATCTCTTCCAGGGGCGCTTCATACCAGTAGTCGCAGCCCGTGGGGTGCTTGGCGAAGCGGTCGGCCATCTCGTGCATCCACTTGGCGTCGTTCCAGGCTTCGCCGCAGTCCTTGCAGAGCAGGGCCATGATGGGCACGCCCCACTGACGCTGGCGCGAGATGCACCAGTCGGGACGGGACTCGATCATGTTGTAGATGCGGTCGCGGCCCCAGGCGGGGATCCACTGCACCTTGGTGTCGATGGCGTTGAGGGCCTTCTTGCGCAGGTCGTTCTTTTCCATGCTGATGAACCACTGGGTGGTGGCACGGAAGATGACCGGCTGCTTGCAGCGCCAGCAGTGCGGGTAGGAGTGGCTGATCTTGGCGGTCTTGAGCAGGGCGCCCACTTCGGTCAGCTTTTCGATGACCTTGGGGTTGGCTTCAAAGACGTTGAGACCGGCGAAAAATTCCACGGACGGCAGGAAGCGGCCCGCATCGTCCAGGGGCGAGTAGACGTCCAGCTTGTAGGCCAGGCCCACTTCGTAGTCCTCGCGGCCGTGGCCGGGAGCGGTGTGGACGCAGCCGGTACCGGCATCCAGGGTCACGTGGCGGCCCAGGATCAGGGGGGACTGGCGGTCATAGAAGGGATGACGGGCGATGAGGCCTTCCAGCTCCTGACCGGTGGCGCGGCCCACCACGGTCACGTCTTCCCAGCCGAAGGACTTGGCGCAGCCTTCCAGCAGCTCTTCGGCCAGCAGGTACTGGCAGCCGCCGGTCTCCACCAGCACGTAGGTGAACTCGGGATGCAGGCAGACGGCCATGTTGTCCGGCAGGGTCCAGGGCGTGGTGGTCCAGATGACCACATAGGCGCGGGACGGATCGGCGCCGGGGATGCGCTGGGCCAGGGCGGCGTCGTTGAGGGCGAAGCGCACGAAGATGGAGGGCGAGGTATGGTCGCCGTATTCCACTTCGGCTTCGGCCAGGGCCGTATGGCAGGAGCAGCACCAGTAGATGGGCTTCTTAGCGCGCACCACACCGCCCTTGTCCACGAACTTGGCCAGTTCGTGGGCCGTGGCGGCCTCATAGGCGGGGTTCATGCTTTTGTAGGGATCGTCCCAGTTGCCCAGCACGCCCAGGCGCTTGAACTCCTTGCGCTGGATGTCGATCCACTTGCCGGCGTAGTCGCGGCACATCTTGCGCACCACGTGGGCGGGCAGGGTCTTTTTCTTTTCCTTCAGTTCCTGTTCCACCTTGTGCTCGATGGGCAGGCCGTGGCAGTCCCAGCCGGGCACATAGTGGGCGCGATAGCCCTGCATGTTGCGCGACTTGACCACGATATCCTTCAGGATCTTGTTCAGGGCCGTGCCCATGTGGATATGACCGTTGGCATACGGCGGGCCGTCATGCAGGACGAACGCACCCTTGTCGGTGCAGTTCTCGATCATGGCTTCACAGGCTTTGGTTTCTTCCCACTGCTTGAGCTGCTGGGGCTCGCGCTGGGCAAGATTGGCCTTCATGGGGAAGGCGGTCTTGGGCAAATTCAGGGTTTTTTTATAGTCGCTCATGCTGGCTCCTCAGGCAATGTAAAAAGCGCCTAAGTTTCGGCAAATACGTTTGTAAAGTCAAGGAAAGGGCAGCAGGAAAGGCCGCCCTGACGCGCTTTTCCGCCGGAAAACGCAGCCGGGGACACGGCCGCTGCCCGGCACATGCGGATGCGGGCTTTTCCGGGTGGGCCAAAGGCCCCGCCGGAGACAGGGAAAGCTGGCGTAAATAGCCGCGGACGGCGAGAGAGGGGACAGGGGGGCGGGCACGTGCTGGTGAACGGCCGGACCCCGCTGCCGGATGATGAAAAGGGCTTTCCCACGGGAAAGCCCTTTGCTGTCGCTGCGGATCAGAACAGGGGTTTCTGCCCTTCGATGGCCTCGGCCACCTCGCGCAGGGCCGCCAGGCTCTCCTGGGCCTGCTCAGGGGTGAGGCTGTGCAGGGCGAAGCCCGCGTGGACGATGACGTAATCACCGACCTTGGGCGGCTCGGGCAGCAGGAGCATGGAAGCGGTAAGGTAGGTCTGGCTTTCGCCCACACGCACGCGGGCCATGCCCTGTTCCTGGAGTTCGACCACCTGGGCCGGAATGGCAAGACACATGACTCTTCCTCGATGGTTAACAGGTACTGTCGGGATCGTTCCCGGCGTATTGGCGGGACAGGCGCAGGATCTCCTTGCGGACCTCGTCCAGATAGGCGGGGAAGCGTTCCTGCACGACGGGGGAAAGCTCCATGCTCCAGGAGGTGTAGTCCGCGGGCTCCATGCCCATGACGGTGAGGTTGGGGCGGGAGCCGTGGAGCATCTCGGCCATGCGCAGGGAATCCAGCAGGTCGATGTCGTGGATGGAGAGGCGCTGCTTCTCGTTGTCCACCAGCTGGTTCTCGGTCAGATGATAGACCGTGCCGGGGCCGGCATGGCCATGGACGATGTCCAGGATGAGCACATGGGCAAAGCCCTTGAACAGATAGAAGACATCCTGGGTGAAGGTACCCGCTTCCATGATGGTGACGTTTTCGGGCCAGGATTCCCCGGCCAGGGTCTGGGCGGCGTGGACGCCGACACCGTCGTCGGTGAGGAGCAGGTTGCCGATACCCATGACAAGCACTTTGTCCATACTATCCTCGGTACAGGAGTTGCGCCCGCTGGGGGCGGGATGTGGTGTCCGCCGTGCCCGGTGCCGCATGGGCGCCGGCCGTGCAGGCGCGGATGCCCCGGCAGGGACGGATCACGGACAGGCGACAGCATAGCAGCCCGGCGGGGCAGCCGCAAGGGGATGGCGGGGAAGGGAGGGATGCCCGGCGGATGGAACATCCTCCCGGGCGAGCAATGCTCCCCGGGCGAGCGCCGGAGCGCAGATACGAAAAAGGGCGGGGTCACCCCCGCCCTTTCGGTTTGTGTGGTTTGCGTACGGCCTAATGCTCGTCGTCGTCACCAAAGAGCCAGGGGCCCTTCTTGGGGAACAGCATGGTGTTCCAGTAGAGGACGTAGACGGGCAGGGTCACGAACATCATGACGTAGGCCCAGTTCTTGGTGTAGAGGAAGTAGTCGTAAAAGGTATGGAATTCCATGATTTTCCTCCTGTCCTAGTGGGCGTCCTTGAAGTCGGGGTGTTCGTACAGCACCGGCATGTGATAGACGATGAAGCGGTACACGGTCACGATCAGGGTCACCACGAAGATGGAGATGCACACTTCCCAGATGCTGGGGAAGTAGCGCTCGTCAGCGGGCAGGGCATAGTTGAAGGCGATCATGGACACGTTGAAACGGTTCAGGACGATACCCAGCACGGCGTTGGCGGAAGCGAAGCGGCAGAGCTTGATGTTGCGGTCGCGAGAGCCCTTGGCATACAGCAGAGCGGGCGTCAGCACGAAGAACAGCATTTCCACCAGCCACCACAGACCGTAACCGGTGCAGAGGTAAGGCAGGTTGGCCTGGACCAGCATGTCGATGAGCTTCAGCATGAAGTAGCCGAAGAGGATGAAGGCACCGGCCTTGGAGAAGCTGAAGACCACTTCGTCAGCTTCGCGCAGGTGGGTCTCGTCCATGTAGTGGTGCACGCCCTTGTGGGCCCACATGCCTTCAAAGATAACCATGGAGCAACCGGCAGCCATGGAGCTGACGAAGAAGAACATGGGCATGAAGGGGGAGTACCACAGCGGATGCAGCTTGCCGGGGGCGATCAGGTAGAGGGCGCCCAGCGAGGACTGGTGCAGGGTGGACAGGCACACGCCGAAGATGGTCAGGATGATGGTGCAGCGCACCACGACCTTGCGCCACTTCTTGAGGAAGGGGAACTTGCAGGACAGCCATTCCATGGGAGCCACCGAGAATTCGATGAACAGCACGGTCAGGTAGGTAGCCACGCACAGACCCACTTCGAACAGAACGGAGGTGGTGCCGGGGAAGAAGAACATGTAGGGCAGACGCAGCGGGTGACCAAGGTCATACAGCAGGGCGAACACCACGAAGGCGTAGCCCAGGAAGGCGGTGGTCACAGCGGGGCGCACGGCCGAATGGAAGTGCTTCATGCCCATGACGTAGCAGGCCACGGTGGTGAAGTAACCACCGGCGGCCAGACACACGCCGCAGAGCAGGTCGAAGCCGATCCACATGCCCCAGGGCATGGTATCGGACAGGTTGGTGATGGAGCCGATACCCTGGGTGAAGCGGATGAAGGTCAGTACGAAGCCCACGACCAGGATGACCGCGGTGATCATGTTGCCGGGGCGACGCAGGGAAAACTCACCAAGGTTGAACAGTTTGTCCTTGGTGGGGATCACGATTTGGTGCTGGGACATTTACTTATCCTCCCCGTGCTTGCAGCCGCAGCAGCCGTCGCAGCCGTTTTGAGCTTCACGGGCCTTGAGGGCCTGGATCATGGCCTTGCGGGCCTCATCGGCGGCCACGGGACCCTGATTCTGCTCGATGCTGCGCACAGCGGCGTCCATGGCGGCCGTCACATCTTCCTTGGCGGTCTGGACGGTCTTTTCCTGGGCGGCCTTGCTCATGGCCTCACGACGCTTGGTCATGCCGTAGGCGCCACCGAAGAGGATGGGCCAGAAGGCGATGATCATGGGCACGGCACCCAGGGCGCCGTAGGTCAGTTCACCCATGGGACGGTTGCCCAGGTGGGTGTCCAGACCCAGTTCCTTGAAGGTATGGCCGGCATCGGCCGTACCGGCGGCCTTGACGGCCGACGGGGTCGGCTTGGGAGCCAGGACCATCCAGGCGGTACCGCCGGCGTCCCATTCGCCATAGATGTAGTCCACGTATTTGCCGGGGTTCTCGGCGATACGCTTGCGGGCGATCTTGATGAGGTCGGAACGGCGGCCGAAGGTCAGGGCGTCCATGGGGCAGGCTTCCACACAGCCGGGCAGCTTGCCTTCCTTCAGGCGGGGTTCGCAGAAGGTGCACTTCTGGACCAACGGGTCCCAGGCCTCGTCGTATTCGAAGCCGGGCACATAGAAGGGGCAGGCGATCATGCAGTAACGGCAGCCCACGCACTGGGAACCGTCGTAGGTCACGCTGCCGTCAGGCTGCTTCTGGAAGCATTTGGCGAAACAGGCGGAGGCACAGGCCGGGTCGTTGCAGTGGAAGCACTGCAGCTTGCGGAACACGGGCTTACCGCCCACTTCGTACTTGTTGATCACCGTCCAGGCATCGGCGGAGGTACGACGATGCTTGTCACAGACGGAAAGGTCGGTGAAGGGCTTTTCGGGCTTGGGCAGGTTGTTGACCTTGTTGCAAGCCTCTTCGCAGCTGCGGCAGCCGATGCAGCGGGTGGTATCGTGCAGGACGCCGTAGCTGTCTTCATAGTAAGGGAACATATGGGTGCCGCCGGCCTTGGCCACTTGTGCCGTGCCCAATGCGGAAGCGACGCCAGCGCTGCCCAGGATGGTCAGAAATTTTCTACGATCCATAATCGTACTCTCCAGCTAGTTGGCGTTCTCGGTCGCACGCGGCTTGTGGCAGGACGCGCAGGACGTATCGAGGGGACGGGCAACGTCCATGCCGTCATGGCAACCCATGCACTGCAGATGATACGCGGCCTTCAGCGTGGGACGCTCGGGCACGCGGGGATCGATCTTGGCGGAGTGGCAGCTGCCGCACTTGGGCGGAGTGGCCGACAGGGGGCTGCGATGGTGGCAGGTGGCGCACAGGATCTCGGGTTCGCTGTGGAACGCCTTGGCCAGATTGTCGCCTTCAATGCGCTTCATGAGCGAAGAGACGTGACGACGATGGTTGAAGAGGTTGGGCTCGAACTTGTCGGACAGGCTGCCGATCTCCACCTTGTAGGGGCAGGCTTCGGGGGCCAGGTAGTCCACGGGCTTGCGTTCAGCGATGGTGGCTTCGGCCAGGGCGACGCGGTCCTCGGCGGACAGCTTGCCGGCCACGCCCAGCTGATACTGTTCGGGGGTCATCTTGGAGGTGACCACGTGGCAGACGCCGCACCACTGGTCGTCACGCTTGGGAGTGACGATCTCGTGGCAGCCGGCGCATTCGCGGCGTTCCTTGTACTGCTCTTCGTGGCAGCTCACACAGCTCTTGGGCGTGACGCCATCCTTGCGCGGGGCAATCTTGGTGGCGTGCATGGCGCGCTCAAGGTTGATGAAGTTGCCCTCGGCTTTGCCTTCCACGGTATGACAGGTGCTACAGGCCACCATGTCGCCCGTGTGATGACAGGCCGTGCAATCGTCGATCTTGTCGACGTGAGCCTGATGGTTGAATGTCACCGGCGTCATGCTGGCGCCCTTGGGATTGGGCTTTTCGCTGACCGGAAAGAGAACCGTGGCATTAGGCATTTCCGCGTCGGATTCTTCCAGACCCACCGCCACAGCGCGGTTGGCTTCGGGAAGCATCAGACAGGCCACGCCGGCCAAGGCAATCACCGCCGCCAAAAGCAGTGCTTTACCGTTCCTCATGTGCTCGTCCTTTTGAAACAGACTTTTCCCCATTCTCCCGCAGCGTGGAGCCGCGGGCGTCCTCCGGCTCTCATGAGCCAAACACACCAATAATGTGTGGCAAGTTATCGCAGGCACAAGGCCACGTCAAGGGGAGGTCGCGAGCAGAAAAGCTTACTTGTACGCTGGTATTGGGGCATCCGGGCTGGAGAAAAAGGGGACCGCGGCGGGAAAAATCCTTGCGGCTGGCCCTGTTTCGGGAACGGATCAGGCAAAGAAGGCGGGAGTGGGCGGGAGGGGAGAACGGGCGGGATGTCAAGAAATATTTTGAGAAATCTCTTGTGACACGCGTCAAAAAGGGGGCTCCAGAGGCCGGGCCCTGCTCTCTGCGGGGAAGGACCTCCGTACGGGCATGAAAAAAGCACCATACCGCGGCCGTGCCGGGCATGGTGCCGTGATCTATCTGCCGGCTGGGGAGGGGAGAGCGGGCGTCCGCCCGCCCCGGTTCAGCAGGCCTGCCGGGCGGCCGCCAGCAGGCCGTCCAGATCCTGCGGGGCGAAGAAGCGGGCCTCGCTGCGGGCCCGGAACCAGGTGCGCTGGCGCTTGGCATAGGCGCGGGTGTTGTGCAGCCAGAGGCGGCGGCATTCCTCCAGGGAAAGCTCGCCGCGCAGATGGGCCAGCACTTCGGCGCAGCCGATGCCGGACCAGCCGGGGGCCGCGGCATCGTCACAGCGCCGCCGGGCGGCGCGGGCCTCGTCCAGGGCCCCCTGTTCCAGCATCAGGTCGATGCGGCGGGCCAGGCGGGGCGTCAGGGCATCCAGCTCCATGTCCAGCACCAGCAAGGGCCCGGCGCAGGGCGGTTCGGGCATGCCGTGCTCGTGCCACCAGCTGAAGGTATGGCCGGTGCCGGCCAGCACTTCCAGGGCACGCACGATGCGCTGGCGGTCATTGGGATGGATGCGGGCCGCGTAGGCGGGATCTTTGGCGGCCAGTTCGGCATGGAGGGCCGCCGGGCCCTCCTCGGCCAGCCGGGCCGTGAGGGCGGCGGTGATGGCCGGATCGATGGCCGGTATCTCGGCGATGCCGTGCAGCAGGCCCTGGAAGTACAGGCCGGTACCGCCCACCAGCAGGGGCACATGGCCCCGGGCCAGCACGGCCTTTGCCTCGGCCACGGCCTGGTCGGCCCAGCGGCCGGCGCTGATCTTCTGTTCCGTGGGCAGAAAGCCGTACAGGTGATGCGGACAGCAGGCCTGTTCCTCGGGCGAGGGCTGGGCCGTGATGAGCGGAAAATCGCTGTAGACCTGGCGGGAGTCTGCGTTGATGACCTCGCCGCCCAGGGCTTCGGCCAGGGCCAGGGCCGCGGCGGTCTTGCCGCAGCCCGTGGGGCCGGCCAGACAGATGACGGGCAGGGGCGCGGCCATCTTATTTGTTGACGCGGAAGCCGCCGTAGGGGGCGGAGAGGCAGGGGGTGGCCTGACGCACTTCGCCGCGCTGGTACTTTTCCATCAGGCGCAGGCGCACGTTCTCGGGCACCAGGCCCACGATGTCGGCGCCGTGGCTGGCCGCGGCCTTGACGATGGTGGAGCTGATGAACAGCCACTGGTAGTCGGTCATCAGGAACACGGTCTGGATGTCGCGCTGCAGGCGGCGGTTCATGAGGGCCAGCTGGAATTCGTATTCGAAGTCCGAGACGGCGCGCAGACCGCGCAGGATGGCACAGGCCCCGCGCTTGGCCGCATACTCCACGGTCAGGCCGGTGAAGGGTTCCACCAGGATGCGGTCGTCGTCGCCCACGGCCTCGCGGGCCATGGCCACGCGCTCTTCCTGGGAGAAGAGGGGGAACTTGGGCGTATTGTCGGCCACGGCCACCACGATCTGGTCGAAGACGGCCAGGCCGCGGCGGATGAGGGCCAGATGCCCGTTGGTCAGGGGGTCGAAAGTGCCGGGATAGAGTGCCAGTTTCATGCGAGTGTCCATATCAGTATGCGGGTTTGACCAAAATGGCGTTCCACCAGCAGTTCCAGACTGTCGGGAGCGGCCACGACGGCGTCTTTTTCGATCTCGGCGCAGATGAGGGCGCCGGGCGCCAGCCAGTTACGTTTGAGCAGGCCCTGCAGGGTGGCGTTGAGCAGGTTCTTGCGGTAGGGCGGGTCCAGGAAGACCAGGTCGAAACAGCCCATGGGCGTATTGTTCAGGGTCTTGCGCACGTCGTCGCGGATCAGGCGCACGCAGTCCTCCACGCCCAGCTGGCGGATGTTGTCGGCCAGGCAGCGGGCGGCCACGGCGGAATTCTCCACCAGCACGGCCAGCTCGGCGCCGCGGCTCACGGCTTCGAAGGCCAGGCTGCCGCTGCCGGCGAAAAGGTCGAGCACGCGCGCCCCTTCCCAGACCACGCCCCGCGAGGTGAGCATGGAGAACAGGGATTCGCGCGTTTTGCCCATGGCCGGGCGGTAGCCTTCGCCCTCCACGGTCTTGATGCGTCTGCCGCCCAGTCTGCCGGAGATGATGCGCATGGTTTTTCCTGTATTTTCTGTGCCGTGGATGAACGGCGGTTGGCTGTACAAAGGGTGCCCTCAGGGCAGGGAAAAGACTTGTACCTGCGGGGCGGCCCTTCCGTCAATGGGCGGCCGGGGCATCCCGTAAAGCGCGGAAGGGCGCGGCCCCAAGGCCGCGCCCCGTAAGACGGTCACATGCGGGAAAGGAGACGGGTCAGGGCGTAATCCATCTTGGCCAGGGCGTCCTGCAGTTCGGTCTGCTGGACCCAGGGGCTCTGCTCCACGTCGGCCAGCTTGCCCTTGAACATGCCCCACTTGCGTTCCACTTCGCCGGTGAGGAAGTCCCAGTTGATGCGGGGATGGGCCAGGGCCTCGTGCTGGACGGTCTGGGCCACCTGATGGCCTTCGAGGATCATCTCTTCCATATAGCCGGGCACCAGCGGGGTCACACCGAACTTTTCCTTGATCAGGCCGGAAAGGGTGGTCTGGGCCTTTTCTTCACCGTGGACCAGGACCACGTTGGCCTTGTCGTGGACCAGGGGCTCCAGCCAGGAGAGCAGCTGGTCCTGCCCGGCGTGGGCGGAGAAGCCGTTGATGGTGTAGATGCGGGCGGCGATGTCCATATCTTCACCGAACAGGGTGATCTTGCTGGCTTTTTCCACGATCTTGCGGCCGGGGGTGCCCACGGCCTGATAGCCCACGAAGACGATGCTGGCCCCGGGCTTCCAGATGTTGTGCTTGAGGTGATGGCGCACACGGCCCGCGTTGCACATGCCGCTGGCCGAGATGATGATGGCCGGTCCCTTGTAGTCGTTGATGCTCTGGGATTCCGCGGCAGACAGGGTGTAGCGCAGGTTGGGCAGCTCGAAGGGGTCGTCGCCCTGGTGCAGCATCTTCTGGGCGTCCTCGTCGAAGAGCTCGCGGTTGCGGCGGAAGACCTCGGTGGCGCGGATGGCCAGGGGGCTGTCCACGAAGACGGGCATGTCCGCGGGCAGTTTGCCCTTGCTCTGGAGGATGTGCAGACAGTAGAGGATCTCCTGCGTGCGCTCCACGGCAAAGGCGGGGATGATGACCTTTTCGCCCTTGCTGTAGCTGTAGGCGATGGCGTCGGCCAGTTCCTGGTCGCTGATGTCCTCGTCCTTGTGGTTGCGGTCGCCGTAGGTGGACTCCATGAAGATGTAATCGGCCTTGGGCGGGCTTTCGGGGTCGCGCACGATGAGGGCCTGGGGACGGCCGATGTCGCCCGAGAAGATGATGCTGGTGGTCTTGTCGTCCTCGGTCACTTCCAGGCGCAGGGAGCCGGAGCCGAGGATGTGGCCCGCATCATAGTAGGTGACCTTGATGCCCGGGGCGGGCTCGAAGTCCTCATGGTAGGCCACGGGGTGCAGGAGCTCGGCGGTCTTGAGGGCGTCCTCGGTGGTGTACAGGGCTGCGGGCGGGTTCTTGAGGCCGCGGCGGCTGTACTTTTTGGCTTCCCACTGGGCTTCCATCTCCTGGATGTGGGCGCTGTCCTGCAGCATGATGTCCAGCAGTTCGCTGGTGGCCTTGGTACAGTAGATGGGCTTGCTGAAACCTTCGCGCACCATGAGGGGCAGCAGACCGGAATGGTCGATATGCGCGTGGGTCACGAGGATGAAGTCGATATTGCCAGGGGCGTAGGGACGGGGATTGCGGTTGCGCTCCTCGATGGCCTTGTTGCCCTGGTGCATGCCGCAGTCGATACAGAAACGCTTGCCGCAGGCCTCTATCATATAACAGGAGCCGGTAACGGTCTGGGCAGCGCCGAGAAACTGGACTTTCATGGGATGCTCCGGGGTGATGTTCTGCTTGCCGGATGCAAGCGGGGGATTCTTCACTATGCGCTTCCTGCCCCGGAAGCGCAAGGCCCCATAAACCTTTGACGGGCTGTTCCGGGCGGTTTAAGATGGATGTTCATCAAAAATTCTTTTTTGGTTTGAGACCTCCCCCTTCAGGAAGGGCTGATCCGCACGACCCCTATCCGTCGGTCGCGGAGCCAGTCGGCGGATGGGGCGACTGTGGATTGAAACATTTCTGCGATCCTCGCAACAAGGAGGCTTTCATGGAGATCCGGCAGAACGTCATCGACGATCTCAATGCCATGACCACGGAGTCCTGGCGCACCATCCGCATCATGGCCGAAATGGTCCAGGCCCTGGATACCCTGAACAAGCTGGGCACCAACTGCGTGTCCATCTTCGGCTCGGCCCGCTCCACCTCAGACATGCCCGAATACCGGGATGCCGAGCGTCTGGCCCGGATGCTGGTGGAAAAGGGCTTCGGCGTCATCACCGGCGGCGGCCCCGGCGTCATGGAAGCGGCCAACAAGGGCGCTGCCGAGGCGGGCGGCGTTTCCGTGGGCCTGCACATCGAGCTGCCCCACGAACAGGGCTGCAACCAGTATGTGAAGACGCGCTGCAATTTCCGCTACTTCTTTACCCGCAAGTTCATGTTCGTGAAGTACGCCATGGCCTATGTGGTCATGCCCGGCGGCATGGGGACCATCGACGAACTGTCCGAGGCCTTCGTGCTGGCCCAGACCGGACGCATCCGGCCCTTCCCCATCATCCTTTATAATTCCTCCTACTGGGCGGGCCTGCTGGAGTGGCTGCGCACGAGCATGGCCAACGGCGGTTTCATCAACCGGGAAGAGATCGACAAGCTCGTCACGGTGTGCGACACGCCCGAGCAGGTGGTGGAGCATCTGTGCAAGATCGTGATCTTGTAAGCAACGGGGCGCTGATACGCCCCTGCGGCGGGCCCGTGCCTTCCGCGCCGCCGGGCTGGAGCTGGGAGTCCCTCATGCGTCTGGCCCTGGACGAGGCGCGGCAGGCCGCCCGCGAGGACGAAGTGCCTGTGGGCGCGGTGCTGGTGGCGGCGGATGGCCGTCTGCTGGCCCGCGCCCACAACCGGCCCGTGGCCCTGCACGATCCCACGGCCCATGCCGAGATCCTGGCCCTGCGGGCCGCCGGGGCCGCCAGCGGCAATTACCGTCTGGGCGGCGGGGTGCTGGTGGTGACCCTGGAACCCTGCGCCATGTGCGCCGCGGCCCTGGTCCATGCCCGGCTCGCCGGGGTGGTCTACGGGGCGGCCGACAGGCTGGCCGGTGCCGTGACTTCCTGCACCGAGACGCTGGACCAGCCTTTCTTCAATCACCGGGTCTGGCATATGGGCGGCGTGCTGGCCCGGGAAAGCGTGGACCTGTTGCAGGACTTCTTTGCCGGACGGCGGGACTGACCCCGCTTTTTTTGCGGGTACGCCCGCGTACGGGACGACGATGCTGGAGATCATCGCTTTTTGTTGCGGCGCCCTGGTCATGGTGCTGGAGATGGTGGGCGCGCGCGTGCTGGCCCCGCATGTGGGCACCTCGGCCGTGGTCTGGACCAGCCTCATCGGCGTGGTGCTGGCCTGTCTTGCCGTGGGGGCCTGGCTGGGAGGCCGCCTGGCCGACAGGCACCTTTCCCGGCGGGGGCTGGCCTTCATCCTGACGGGAGCTTCCCTGGGCAGCGCCCTGGCCGCCGGGACGCACCGTCTGGTGGGGGAGGCGCTGAGCGTCGCCATCACGGACATCCATCTGGCCGCCGTGGCCTGTGCCCTGGGCATCCTGGCCCTGCCCGCCCTGTGCTGCGGCATGATCAGCCCCTACATCATCCGGCTGCGCATCCGGGACGTGGCCACGTCCGGCGCCACGGTGGGGCGGCTGTACGCCCTGTCCACGGCGGGCAGCATCGTGGGCACCTTCCTGGGGGGCTTCGTCCTCATCTCCTTCTTTGCCAGCGGCACCATCCTCTGGGGCGTGGCCCTGGGCCTGCTGCTGCTCTCGCTGCCGGCCGAGCCCTCCCGCTCCTGGGGGCGGCTGGGCCTTGTGCTGTTGCTGCTCCTGCTGGCCGTCTGGGACCGGCAGTTCCGCCGGACGGAAGGCCCCCTGATGGTGGAGAGCCCCTACAACTGCATGCTGATCCACGAGAGCCGCGACAGGGGCAGGCCGGTGCGCATCCTCTCCACGGATCCCGACTACAGCCAGTCGGGCATGTATCTGGACGATCCTGACGAGCTCTATTTCGACTACACCCGCTTTTATGCCCTGGCCGTGCTGGCCCGTCCGCAGGCCCGGGACATCCTCATGCTGGGCGGGGGCGGCGGCTCCGTGCCCAAGTGGCTGCTGTCCGGCAAGAGCGGGCTGGACGCCGCAGACCTGCGCCTGACCGTGGTGGAGCTGGATCCCGGCATGAGCGCCGTGGCCCGGCGCTGGTTCTTCCTGCCCGGGGACGACCCGCGTCTGCGCCTGATCCATGCCGATGCCCGGACCTTCCTCAACCGGCAGCGGGAACAGTATGACATCCTGCTGGTGGACGTGTTCAACTCCTGCTATTCCATCCCCTTCCATCTGGGCACGCAGGAGGCCTTTGCCGCCATGCGCCGTGCCCTGCGCCCCGGCGGCGTGCTGGCCATGAACGTCATCGCTGCTGTGGAAGGCGAGGACGGCCGCCTGCTGCGGGCCATCCATGCCGGGCTGCAACGGCATTTCGCCCGGGTGGAGGTCTTTTGCGTCACCGACCCCGGGCATCCCGGCCAGTTGCAGAACCTGATGGTGCTGGCGTTCAGCGACGCCGCCACGGCCGCGGCCCTGCGTGACGGCCCGGGGCATTCGCCGGAGATGGCGGCCATGCTGGCCTGCCGTTATCGTCCTTCCCTGCCGGTTACGGAGCCCCTGCGTGACGACTTCGCCCCGGTGGAACGTTTCGCCCTGTCGCTGCTGCGGCGTCCCTGAGCCGGAGAGCTCGTCCTTCTTCTGTGATTTCCTTGATGTGGTCAGGCCCGTTGCGGCAGGTCGTGCCCTTCGTCACTTTCTGCGGCGAGAGGGCGGCACGGCCATCCGTTTGGGGGGAAACGGCAGGGGGCAGGGTCCCATACTGCGCGGAGCCGGGAAAGCCGCATGCGCCTGTGCGGGCCGCAGCCATGCCCGCCCAAGGGGGGCAGGCTTGCCGTTTGGCCCCGAAATGCGTAGATTGTGCGCCATGAGAGGGATGGCACGGCCCTGGCGGCCCGTGCAGACTCTTTACTTCAACCGTGCACGTCCCGGGTGCGCGTTCGCAAGGAAGGCAGTTTTGAGCGAATCCATCGATGATCTCACAGTGGAATATGAGGAGAACGGACAGATCATCCTCAAGGAACTGGACAAGATCGTCCTGAGCAAGGGCGCCTGGACCACTATCCTCTTCCGCTATCAGGAGTGGAAGCCGCAGACCTCGTCCTACGGCCCCGACAAGTATGTGATCCGCCGCTACAAGAAGATGGGCGGCGAATACCGGCAGCAGAGCAAGTTCACCATTTCCAGCGCCGATCAGGCCCGCAAGATCGTGGACGCCCTGCAGACCTGGATCGGGGAGGCCGAGCAGGAAAAGTAGCCGGGACAGTCTGTGCCTTCCCAGAGGTGCTGTTTGAGGAAAAAAGGGCGCTGCACATGCAGCGCCCTTTTCGTGTCCATAAGGGATGAAAAAAGGACCGTCGGAAAAGGGCGGTCCTTGATGGGACGGGATGCGGGGGAGCAGTCCCGCCCTCGCGGGGGCAGAAAGGAAACCCGGCAGCATGCTGCCGGTCATAAAAACATGGAAGAAGTATAGCCCTTTGGCCGGGCAAGGCAATGCCCCGGGCCCGGAGTGTACAGTTTGATACACAGTTACGGCAGGCAAGGCGGTATACGGGCATCGCGTCCATCCCGGGAAGGAGCGGGGCCGTGCCTTGCCATGTGCCTGCGTTTGGGTGGGCCGGTGCCGGTCGCGCTTCTTTCCGGGCAGTTCTTCCGCTTTTGCGTTCCGGCCCTATCCGCCTTGTCGGGACCGTCGGCTGCGGCTATACAGAGGGGGTATCAGGCTGAGGTGCCGCCGCAGGGCCCCGGTACGGGCACGGCAGGCGGCGGTGACGTTGGGCAATCTTCAACTTCTGGAAAATCCTGTGGAAAAATGTTCCTTGCGCGAACTGCTGGCCAAAGCCTCTCCCTTGCGTTCGGGGGACGTGCTGGCCGGCATCGCGGCCGAGAATGAGGAGGAGCGCATCCGGGCCCAGATGGCCCTGGCCGATGTGCCCCTGAAGCGTTTCCTGTCGGAGTGCGTGGTGCCGTACGAGACGGACGAGGTCACCCGGCTCATCATGGACAGCCACGATGCGCAGGCCTTTGCGCCGGTCAGCTCCTTCACGGTGGGCCAGCTGCGCGACTGGCTGCTGACCCCTGCCGCGGACACGGCGACCCTGACGGCCCTGGCGCCGGGCCTGACCCCGGAGATGGTGGCCGCGGCCAGCAAGCTCATGCGTATCCAGGATCTGGTGCTGGTGGCCTCCAAGTGCAGCGTGGTGACGCGCTTTCGCGATACCATCGGCCTGCCGGGGCGTTTTTCCTCGCGCCTGCAGCCCAACCATCCCACCGATGACGCGCGCGGCGTGCTGGCCTCCGTCATCGACGGCCTGCAATACGGCTCCGGGGACGCGGTCATCGGCATCAACCCGGCTTCGGACAGCCTGCCCGCCATCGGGCGCCTGCTCCGCCTGCTGGACGATGTCATCGCCCGTTACGACATCCCCACCCAAAGCTGCGTGCTGACCCACGTCACCAACACCCTGGAGATGATCCGGCGCGGCGTGCCCGTGGACCTCTGCTTCCAGTCCATCGCCGGTACGGAAAAGGCCAATGCCAGTTTCGGCATCTCCCTGTCCCTGCTGGACGAGGCCTGGGACGCCACCCTCTCCCTGAAGCGCGGCACGGTGGGGGACAACGTCATGTATTTCGAGACCGGGCAGGGCAGCGCGCTTTCCGCCGGGGCCCACTTCGGCGTGGACCAGCAGACCCTGGAATGCCGTGCCTATGCCGTGGCCCGGCGCTACCGGCCCCTGCTGGTCAATACGGTGGTGGGCTTCATCGGGCCGGAATATCTGTTCAACGGCAAGCAGATCATCCGTGCCGGTCTGGAGGACCATTGCTGCGGCAAGCTGCTGGGCCTGCCCATGGGCGAGGACGTCTGCTACACCAACCACGCCGAGGCCGACCAGGACGACATGGACATGCTCCTGACCCTGCTGGGCGTGGCGGGCTGCAATTTCGTCATGGGCATCCCCGGTGCCGACGACATCATGCTGGGCTACCAGTCCACGTCTTTCCACGATGTGGCCTGGCTGCGGCGGGTGCTGGGCAAGCGGCCCGCACCGGAATTCGAAGCCTGGCTGGAGCGCATGGGCATCCTGTCCGCCGCGGGCGAGCTACTGCCGCCCGGTGAGCGCCGGGGCATGGCCGCTCTGGGCCGGGAACTGGAGGAGGGCGGCCATGGCAACTAGGCAGGATGAGCTCGCGGGCGCCGCGCCCGCCATCGTGACGCCGGACCCCTGGGAAGAATTGCGCCGCTTCACCGATGCGCGCATCGGTCTGGGCCATTGCGGGGTGAGCCTGCCCGTGAAGCGCTGGCTGGAATTCCGTCTGGCCCATGCCCGCGCCCGGGATGCCGTCATGACGCCGCTGGATGAAGAACAGGTGCGCGCCGGTCTGGCCGCCCACGGTCTGGAATGCCTCTCCCTGAGCAGCGCGGTGGCGGACAGGAACGAATATCTAACCCGGCCGGACAAGGGGCGTCGTCTTTCCGTGGCTTCGCGGCAGCTGCTGGATGCTTGGATGGACGCGCATCCCGGCAGTGCGCCGGACGTGAGCGTGGTCATCTGTGACGGCCTGTCCGCACGGGCCGTGCACGAGAACGCCGTGCCCTTCGCGTCCCGTTTTCTGGAAGAAGCGGCCGCTGCCGGGCTCAGTGCCGCGCCGGTGGCTCTGGTGAAGTTCGGCCGCGTGGCTGTGGGCGACGATGTGGCGGCCCTGCTCAATGCGCGGCTGGTGGTCGTGCTGGTGGGCGAACGCCCCGGCCTCAGCTCGCCCGATTCGCTGGGCGTCTACATGACCCACGCGCCCACGCCCGGCCTGACCGACGAGGCCCGCAACTGCATCTCCAACGTGCGCGCCGCGGGCCTGCCCGTGGAGGAGGCCGTGCGCAAACTCTGCTATCTGGTGGAGAATGCCCTTGTCCGGCGCCTGTCCGGTGTGGATCTCAAGGACGACGTGCCGCCCGGCTATCTGCCGTTCGCGGAGACGCGGGCATTGGGATAGGGAAGACGGGGAGGCCCGGCAGGACACCGGGATATCTATGAAAAATGAAAAGGCAGGTTTCCGCGAAGGGAACCTGCCTTTCAAATATTGGTGGGCCCACCAGGACTCGAACCTGGGACCTGCCGGTTATGAGCCGGAGGCTCTACCAACTGAGCTATAGGCCCACGAAGGAAGCGAACTATAGCCGGAAGGACGCTTGGCGGTCAAGCCCTTCCGGCAGGGCTTGAGGGCCGGGCTCCGGCGGGGACAGCCGGGCGGGCCTGTGCGGTTCCGCAAAAACGAACGGGGCTGCCCGCATGTACGGACAGCCCCGCAACAGGCAGGTATCGCAGCGGGGGCGCTACATGGCGCCGCCGGCGTTGAGCTTGCTGATCTGTTCGTCCATGGCCTTCTTCAGGGGCGCGGGCAGGCCCATGATGTCCACGTTGAGGAAGCCGCGCACGATGGTGGAGGTGGCTTCGTCCTCGTCCAGGCCGCGGGCCATGAGGTATTCGATCTCTTCCTGGGCGATCTTGCCCACGGCGGCTTCGTGGGAGAGTTCCACGCCGTCGCGGCAGCTGTCCAGTTCGGGGATGGCATGCACGCGGCCGCCGCCCACGATGAGGCCCTTGCACTCCAGATGGCCCTTGACCGGGGTGGCCGAAGCGCCGATGAAACCGCGGTTGATGATGGTGCCGCCGGTGGTCAGGGTGCGGGAGATGATCTCGCCGCGGGTGTGGGGCGCGTTGAGGTGGATGGCGCTGCCGCTGTCCACGTAGGAGCCCGTGGGCGTCACGATGACCGAGTTGAAGGTGGCCACGGCGCCCTCGCCGTTGAGGTCGATGCGGGGATAGGATTGCAGGCTGCCCACGCTCTTGAGCAGGATGTAATTGTTCTGGAACACGCCCCCGGCTTCCACCACGCCCGCCGAGCGCGGCCGCACGGTGGTGGAGTCGCCCCAGTTGTGGATCATGGTGAAGGTCAGCTTGCCGCCCTTTTCCACATAGTATTCGGTGATGCCCAGATGCGCGGCATCATTGCTGTGCTGGGAGGTGGCGCAGCCGCCCAGGATGTTGAGCTCGGCGCCTTCTTCCACCACCACGATGTTGTGCACGGCCTGTCCGGCGGCATTGCCCTTGATGAACATGCAGGACTGCACGGGCTGGCTGATCTTCACGCCCTTGCGGGCACGCACGAAGTAACCGCCGTTGAGGTGCTCGTAGGCCATGCGGGTGATCTCGTCCTTGTTGGGATCGAGCAGCTTCCAGTAGTACTGCGGCAGGCCGTCGAACTTTTTGAGGGCCGCGCGGATGTCCATGAGGTCCAGGCCTTCCTGCCGGGTGGTGCAGTGCACGTCGGCATGGTTGAGCTGCATGAAGGCACCGCTGACCTTGGTGTCGTGCACGTCGATGCCGGCCAGGACCAGGCGCTGCTGGTCTTCCTGGGGCAGACGGGTCAGATCTTCGATGGGGGCGGAGTTCTCACCGCCGCTGAAGTTGAAACGGGAAAGGTCGATGCTGCTCATACCAGGGGAGCCTCCGCGATTTTGCCGAACATGTCGCCGGCCAGGCAGCGCAGGCATTCCTGGTAGCCGTGCTGGGCGATATGGTCGAGGATGACGCGCGGGCGCGCTTCACAGCAGAGCTTGCCGTGATACATGACCTGTCCGCGGTCGGCGTTGACGTATTCAAGGATGTGGCCGGTGTGGGTGATGATGAGCCCGCTGGTGGAACGCTGGCGACCCTGCTCGCGCAGGGTGGCGCTACAGCAGTCGGGCACGCCGTCCAGCAGCTTGCGCACGGTCTTGCCCACCAGGGCCATGTTTTCCAGGTCCACGCCGGATTCCGGCTCGTCGAAAAGCAGCAGGTTGGGCTGCTGGGCCATGAGCTGCAGCAGCTCGGAGCGCTTGATCTCGCCGCCGGAGAAACCGGCGTTGACGTCGCGGTCCAGGAAGGTATCGAAATGCACGCGCTTGGCCATGGCGGGGATGTCCATCTTGCGGCCGCGGCCGCACAGTTCCACCATCTTGCCCGTGGGCAGGCCGTGGATGGTGGGCGGGCGCTGGAAGGACATGCCGATGCCCAGACGGGCACGCTCGTACATGGGGGCGTAGGTGATGTCGTGGCCCTTGAAGATGATCTTGCCCCGGGTCACCTCGTAGCCGGAAAAGCCCATCAGCGTCATGAGCAGGGTGGTCTTGCCGGAGCCGTTGGGGCCGAACAGGATAAAGGTTTCGCCCGCTTCCACCTTCAGGTCGATGCCCTTGAGCACCGGCGTGCCGTGGACGGAAACGTGCAGGTCTTGGATCTCAAGCATTGTTTCCCTCAATTATGCCGGAAGTCCTCCCCCTTGCGGGAGCCCGGCAGGCTTTCTAGTCCTGGGGGTCGGTTTCACCCAGATATTCCATGACGTCGTAGTGCACGTGGTCCAGCACATGCGTCAGGTAGGAGACGCATTCGTCGCCCACGGCATGGCCCAGCAGGTCCACGATGAACGCGGCGCGCTTGGCGTTGACAAGGGCGACATTGCCGGGATCGCCGTCGTCGGGGATGGCGCTCACGGCTTCGTGGAAGGCCACGAGGTCATCTTCGGTCAGGTGCTTGATGGGCTGGGGTTCGTCATTGATGTAGGGGACGCCTTCCCGCAGTTCCAGCATGACGGGATTGCCGTGCATGATCGCGATGCAGACTTGCATGATATTGATACCTCGCTGTGAAGTTGGGGGCATAGTGGCAAACTTGGACAGGCATGTCCAGTAGGGCCCCTGTTTCGGAACGCGTGCTCGCTGCGGGCCGGCGGACCTTTCCCCCGCTATAAAGATGGGGTCGCGGCGGCAAAAGGCAAGGCCGCTTCCGGCCGGGCTCCGGGATTTTCGGGCAAAAAAAAGGCCGGGGCAGGGCCCCGGCCTGGAAAGGCGTGCTCAGGCTAGCTCAGCTGGGAGATCAGGGTCTCCTTGATGGAGTCGATGGTGCCTTCGCCGTTCAGTTCGATGTACTTGGTCTTGCCTTCGGCGGCCAGGTTCTTGAAGAAGTAGGCCGCGGCCAGGGTGCCGTTCTCGGTGTTGTAGTAGATGTCGTGACGCTTGTTGATGGCGGCTTCGTCCTGGTCGTCGGAACGGGTGGAGAGCTCACCGCCACAGACGCGGCACTTGTCACCGTTGGGCTTGATGGCGTCGATGAAGATGTTGTTGGGATGGTTGTTGTTTTCCTTGCACAGGCGACGGCCCATGATGCGGTTCTTGGCGATCTCGCGGGGCAGCAGGATCTCGATGACGTAGTCCAGTTTCAGACCTTCGGCCTGCAGGGCTTCCCACAGTTTCTGGGCCTGCACCATGTTGCGGGGGAAGCCGTCCAGCAGCCAGCCGTCCTTGCCCTTGGTCTTCAGGGTCTCCAGCACCATGGGGATGGTGATGTCGTCGGGCACCAGGTCGCCGCGATCGATGTATTCCTTGGCCTTCTTGCCCAGCTCGGTGCCGCCGCCGATGTGCTCACGGAAGATGGCGCCGGATTCGATGTGAGCAAGATTGTACTTAGCCTTGACCAGGTTGCCCTGGGTGCCCTTGCCGCTGCCGTTGGGACCAAAGATGAGGATATTCATGGCGCTTCTCCTTATTGAGACGGACCGTTGTTGGGTTTGTGCAAAAAAGAACAGATAGAGCCTGTCTACCCTTTGCAGGCGGTTCTGTCAACGGGGGCGGGGAAAGTGCAAGGCCTTTTCCGGCAGGGGAAGGCCGGTGGGACCGGAACGAAAAAGGCCGGGACGCGGGATCAGCGGAACAGGTTCCAGGTGCCTTCCATGACCCCGCCCAGCAGCTCGAAGATGCCGTGGGTCAGGCTGGTGACGGCGTAGAGGATGGCCGTCCCTGCGCTGACCGAGGTCTTGGGATCATGGAGCTTGCCGGTCACGCGCACGGGGAATTCCTGCATGCGGTCGGTCTTGACGAAAAGGTTGCAGTCCAGGTCTTCGTTGTTGAAGTCGATGCGGCCGCCGCCGCGCACGCGCATCTCGGCATCCTGATAAAAGATGTTGCTGCTGCGGGCCACACCGCCCTGCATGTTGCCCGAGGCGCTGAGGCGCTGGAAGCGGGTGGGCTTGCCGCCGGGCCGCCCGGCCTTGTCGCGGTTCTGGTAGCTGCCGTTGATGATGGCCACGCCCCAGGTGCCGGAAAGGGCCGCGGGCATCTGGCCGCTGCCGGTCAGGTGGGCGCTCATCTCCGATTCCACCGAGGCCAGCCCCCGCACGGCGCGCTTGTCGTTGCGGTCGTTGCTGGCGGCGTCGAGGTTGATGTTCAGGGCCCTGACCTTGGTGGTGTAGCTCAGGCCCCGGTCGAAGCGGAAGTCGCCCGAGGCACGCAGGCGCGAATTGTAAAAGTTGCCTTCCAGCGCAGGCACGGAAAGGTGGCCGTCCTTGAGGCTGAAGCGGGTGGCCATCTGCTGCATGCGCAGGCGCATGAAGCGCACCCTGTCCACGCTCAGGCTCCCCTGGGCATCGAAGGCCTTCATGAAGCGCAGGTCCCAGGGAGCGCCCGGGGCCTTGCTCCGTCCCTTGCTGCGGGCCTGGTCGGGGAACATCTCCGCCAGCAGGCGGTCCAGATCGAAGTCCGCGGCATGCAGGCGCAGGTCCAGTTGCGGGGTGCCGCTCCAGTTCACGGCAGCTTCGCCGTCCACCTGCTGCCAGCCCAGGCTGCAGCGCAGGTCCTTGAGGCGCAGGCTGTCCGGGGTACCGGAGGCCGTGCCCTTGAGGCGCAGGCTGTTGAGGGAGGCGGGCAGGGAGGCGGGCGCACTGCCCCGGATCTGCCGGAGGCTGTGCTTCAGGTCGCGGGCGGCAAGGTCCACGTTCCCGCCCCAGGTCAGGCCGCTGCGGCCGTTGCTGACGTCCAGATCGCCCTTGAGCTGCAGGCCCAGCGCCGAGAGCGTGGCCTTTTTCAGCTTCAGCCCGGCAGGGCCCGCACAGCTGAACACGCCGTCGGCATCCAGATCCATGCCCTGGGGCAGCAGATCCTTTTCAAGGGACGGCAGGTGCAGGCGCAGGGAACCGGGCAGATCCTGCCAGGCCACGAACTCCTTGCCGCCGAACCAGACGAGGCCGTCCAGCTTCTGGGTCAGGGAAAGATCCTCACCCTCCAGCGAGGCCGTCCAGCGGCCTTCGAAACCGGCCCGGGCCGGAGTGGGACGCAGGTCGCGGCGGGCGCTTTGCAGGTCGAGGCGCAGCGAGAGTTTTTCGAAGGGCAGGCTCTTTTTGCCTCCGGCGGGCAGCAGGCCCTTGCTGCCGTCGGCCGTGACCGTGCCGCGCATGCTCTTCAGGAACACGTCCAGGTCGCTGCCCCGGCTGGTGATGGCCGTCTGGGCGGACAGCATGCCGCGCCGTACGGGGATGAGGTCGAAATCCCTGACCAGCTTGCTGCCGTGGACCTTGTCCAGGCGCAGGTCGATGTCGAAGGTGGGCATGTCCGAAGGCCCGCCGATGGCGCAGCGGCCCTTGAGGCGGCCTTCGTAAAAGTCGCCCGTGGCCCGGATCACGGCCGTGCCGTTGCCTGCCTTGTCGGGGGTGCCGGGTTCGATGACCACGGCCGCGCCGGTGATGGTCACAGGGCCGTAATGCACGGTGCGGGCATTGAGGCGGATGTCATAACCGATATCCAGGTCCGTGGCGGGATCGGGCGGCGGCAGCGGCGTGGAGCGCGAGGCCCGCAGGCTGGTCAGGGGCCCGTGCGGGAAATAGACCTGCAGGGGCAGGGTGCCCACGGCTTCCGGGATGGCCCGGCCCAGCGTTACTTCCGGGGCGGTCAGGTCAAGGGCCACCACCGGCTCGGCCCAGCGGGCCACGCCGCCGGAACCGGTAAAGCGCGAGCCCGAGGCATGGGCCACGATATAGGGCACGCGCAGGCCTTCAGCATCCAGTTCGAATTCCAGAAGACTGTCCGTGATGTTGTCCAGGGCCATCTGAAGGCCCGGGGCCAGATCACGGGCAAAGCCCAGCCAGCGTGTCAGGCTCAGGCGGTGGGCCTGCAGGCTGCCGTTGAGGACGGGGCCCCGCTGTTTGTCGAGGATCAGGTTGCCGTCGAGGGTGGCGCTGTCTTCGCCCAGTTCCAGCCGGATGCGTTCCAGGCGCACGGGCGGGCGCGTCCCTCCCGCAGCGGGCAGATCGGGCTGGGGGGCCACCTGGGGTGCGGGAACTGTCTTTGCAGCGGCGGCATCAGCGGCCGGTGAACGGGGGGCGGACGGGGCAGGAGCCGTTGCGGGACCTTCCTTTCCGGCTGCGGCCAACTCCTGCGGATCGGGCAGGAAGACCTCGCGCAGCATGCGCCGTACCGAGGCCTGCGGCGCGTTCCTGTCCTGCAGCAGGCGGCCGGCCACGGCAAAGGGGATGGGCTCGTCGTCCTGCATCAGGTCGCCCTGGATGTCATGATCCAGCTGCCAGCCCGCGGCCGTGGCCGTGAAATCGAGGTTCATGCGTACGCGGGGCAGGTGGGGCGGCAGATGCAGCAGGGTACGCAGGCGCAGGCGGGGCGTATCGCTCAAAAAACGAAGCGGACGGCTGCGGCCTTCCACGAGCAGGTTTTCCAGGTCGAGCACGGGGATCTCTTCCCCGGCGGCCAGGTTGCGGATCAGACCTGCCTGCAGCTTGCCGCGCACGTCCTGAAGACCGCGCAGATGCAGCACGCAGGAAAGGTTGCCCGCGCGCAGGGAAGAAGCGTCCTGGGCCTGGAAGGAGAAATTGCCCTGGTCTATCTCTATCTGGAGGGTACCGGGCAGCAGGCCGTCCAGCCGGGCCAGCCCTCCCGTATCGCCGCTGCCGCCCCCGGCGGCGGAGCCCAGCTTGCGCAGGTCCAGCGTGGGCAGCGGGAGGCTGCCGGAGAGCACGGGATTCTGCAGGGCCACGTATTCCAGTTCCAGCCGTCCCTGCAGCAGGGCGGTCAGGCGGGGGCGCAGGCGGGCCGTGCGGACGGAGATGTCCAGCTCCTTGATGCGGATGCGCACGTCATCGGCCTGGATGGCCGGAGGCAGCCAGGAAAGGCCGATGGACCTGACATGCAGGTGGAGGCCCGTACGCTGGGTAAAGTCTTCCAGCAGGGCATGGGTGATGGCGACGGAATTGTGCTGCACATAGACCATGGCCGCGCCGGCCAGCAACAGGATGCCCAGCAGCAGGGCTGCCAGACAGCGGAGGAAAAGACGCAGGCGGCGGGATGGTTCGGGCATGGCAGGAAGGCTGCTTGACGATGAAAAGGGGCAAGGCTAGGTTGACGAAGCGCTGTCGCGGCGTGCGCGGAAGGCACGACAAAAGCCCCGCCGGAGGGAAAAGCCCGCTTCCGGGCAAAAAACGGAACAGCCCTAGCGGCTGCTGTCCATGTGCAGGTCCAGACCCGGGTCCACCACCGGCGTGCGGGGCGCGGCCTTCTTGGCCGCAGGCGCATCAAAGCTCAGATGCAGCAGGGGATCCTGTGCGGCAGGCGTGGCCTGCACGGCTGTTTCGGCCAGTTTGGGGGCAGGGCAGCCCAGGGCATCCAGGCGGGCTTCCATGGCGCGCAGCAGCACGCGCATCTGGGCGTGTTCGTCACGCAGGGCGCGGTTCAGGCGTTCCTGGCTGCGCAGCATGTAGAATTGTACGGCAAGCATGCCGAGAAAACAAAGAAAAATAAAGAGCATCAGGGAAAACATGGGGCGGCCTCGCGGATATTCTGGCGGCCGTCGTGCCCATGTTTCCGGGGCTGGCCGCAGCTCCGCTTATATACATTCGGACGCGGCAGGGCAAGATGCCGCAAGGAAGGAAAATGGCAACAGCAAAGATCGAACCGCATATGGTCATGGCCGATGCCCAGGGCAACATCTATGATGATCCCGACCTGCTCATGGTCTGCCGCCGCGGCGAGGAATGGGGCACGCCCCGTCCTGACGAACTCATGCCCCTGCCCGAGGAGAGCGAGCTCTTCCTCCTGCCCGGACGCCGGGCCGTGGGCCTGAACCCCGAGACCGGCGAGATAGAGTGCACCGAGGATCTGGCCGTGGCCGCCTTTGCCGCACCGGCCCATACGCTCTCCGCCCATCCGGCCTACACCAGCGATGCCGACGCCCCCCTGCTGCCCCTGTTCGCCTATGGCGCCGTGGGCTTCGCCAAGGGGCGCTTCTACATCTGTGCCCGTAAGGTGGATGCCGACCAGCGTCAGGAGTTCCGCCACATCCCGCGTTCCCGCATCGAAAAGAACGTGCGGGCCCTGCTGCGCCAGTTCCCCAAGAACCGTCTGGTGGGCCACATCCTCGAAGACTGCGTCATGAAGTACGACTGCCCGGCGGCCCGCAACTTTGCCCTGGGCCGCTTCGAGGCGCCCCTGCCCAGCTCGCGCACCTGCAATGCCCGCTGTGTGGGCTGTATCTCCGAGCAGGACAAGGATTCGCCCATCAACGTGACGCCCCAGTGCCGCCTGACCTTCACCCCCACCCCCGAGGAACTGGTGGAAGTCATGAGCTTCCATGCCGGTCGCGAGACGAAGACGCCCATCTATTCCTTCGGGCAGGGCTGTGAGGGCGATCCCCTCATGAATCCCGACCTGCTGGTGGAAAGCGTGCGCCTGTTCCGCAGCCGGGGCGGCGTGGGCACGGTCAACTGCAATACCAACGCCTCCCGCACCGAGGCCGTGGAGCGTCTGGCCCAGGCGGGCCTCTCCAGCATCCGCGTCAGCCTCAACAGCGCCCGGCCCGAAGTCTACGAGCGCTACTACCGCCCCCACGGCTACAGCTTCGACGACGTGCGCCGCTCCATCGCCGTGGCCCGGAAGAACGGTCTCTGGGTCTCGCTGAACCTGCTCTTCTTCCCCGGTGTCACCGACAGCGAAGGCGAGCTGGAAGCCCTGGCCCGTCTGGTGGGCGAGAACGGCGTGAGCATGATCCAGTGGCGTAACCTCAACATCGACCCCGAATGGTATCTGGGCCTCATGCGCGGCATCGACCACGGCCCCATCATGGGCCTCAGCCTGTTCATGAAGCGTCTGAAAAAACTTTGCCCCTGGCTGCGCTTCGGCTACTTCAACCCCTATGTGGGCGAGAAGGCCGAGCTTACGGCCCCCCTGCCCGGGCAGTGGCAGATGCCTGATCTTTCCGTGGCCGACGCGCCCCTTGCCGGGCCCGCTTCGGAAGATGCCGCCGGGGAGGCGGACGCGGAAGCTGGAGCATAGTTTTTGGGCGGAGGGAGGTTTGCTGTTTCCCGGGGGAGGAGGGCGCTTTTGAAAAAGCGTCCCCCTCCCCCGGGCCCCCTCTCCCCGTAAAACTTTTGCTCCGGTGCGGGTGGCAGGTCCCCGTCTTCGGCTTGCGGGGAGCGATTTCGTTTCGTCATCGGGGAAGGGGAGAGCGCGAGCGTCTCCCGTGCCTAAAAGAGAGGACGCTGCCCGGAGTAACGGCAAGACGGCTTCCGGAGCATGGCATCGTCAGGAACGGCGCAGGGGCGGACGGTGCAGCACGCGGACGGGAGGCTCATCCGTGAGGCGACGGAGGCGTGGATCCCGGGTGAACGGACAGGCTCAGGGCAGGTACGGATAACGGGCGGATATTCCAGCCTGTTTCCCGGGCGGGATGTTTTTGATGGGAAAAAGGATGTTTTTAGTCGGAGATAAATATTTTTCGTCGGGAGACGGTCTTTTGCTTGACGCACGTCCTGTTCTTCTATAGCTTCTTTTTGAAATTGAATTTCTTTTTCTAAACATCCAACGGCGGCCATGCCGCCAGGGAGTTGTCATGAGCAAAGTCCTGATCGTTTTTGGTTCCAGCACCGGCAATACCGAGGGCATCGCCCAGAAACTGGAAGAGATCATCGCCGCCGCAGGCCATGACGTCACGCTGAAAAACGCCGCCGACGTGGATGCCGACGGTCTGGCCGAAGGCTATGATGCCGTGCTGCTGGGCTGCTCCGCCTGGGGTGACGACGAGCTGGAGCTGCAGGACGATTTCATCCCTCTTTATGAGAACATGGAAGCCATGGGCCTTTCGGGCGTCAAACTGTCGGCGTTTGCCTCCGGCGACAGTTCCTACACGCATTTTTGCGGTGCGGTGGACGCCATCGAGGCCAAGGGCAAGGACCTGGGTGCGCAGATCGTGGCTGAGGGGCTGAAAGTGGACGGTACCGTCAGCGATGCCCCTGATGCCGTGCAGGAATTTGCGGCTGCTGTTCTGGCAGCATTGTAGCCGCAAAGGGACCCCGGCCTTCGCCGGGGCGCGTCCTGTGCCTTGCGCGGAGTCTGGCCATGGACTCCGCGCTTCTTTTATGTCCTGTCCCGCCTTCAAGAGGCCTTGGGCATCCCGGGCCTTGCCAGCCGCAGGCAAACATCGTAGCGTGCCGCCATCATCTTTGTTGTGGAGGTCTGTATGGCGATTCTTGTTTGCGGCGGTGCGGGCTATATCGGTTCCCACGCGGTCCATGCCCTGGCAGCGGCCGGGCAGGAAGTCGTGGTGGTGGACAATCTCCAGACGGGCCATGCCGCCGCCGTGGCGGGCAAGGCTGCCTTCGTGCAGGGCGACATCCGCGATGCCGCCTGTCTGGACGGCATCTTCCGCCGTTTCCGCATCGACGGCGTCATGCACTTCGCCGCCGATTCGCAGGTGGGCGAGAGCATGGTCGATCCCCTCAAGTACTTCAACAATAATGTGGGCGGCATGCAGAGCCTGCTGGAAGCCATGGTCCGTCATGGCGTGGGCCGCATCGTGTTCTCGTCCTCGGCGGCGGTCTACGGCGAGCCCGACAGCGTGCCCATCAGCGAGGATGCCCCCACCCGGCCCACCAATCCTTACGGGCACAGCAAACTGATGATGGAGGCCATGATGCGCTGGGTCTCGGTGGCCCATGGCATCCGCTATGTCTCCCTGCGTTATTTCAATGTGGCCGGGGCCCTGGCCGACGGCAGCATCGGCGAGGACCACAGCCCCGAGAGCCATCTCATCCCCCTGGTCCTGCAAGTGCCGCTGGGCCGGCGGCCGCATATCACCATCTTCGGTGATGATTACGCTACGCCCGACGGGACCTGCATCCGCGACTACATCGCCGTCACCGACCTGGTGGACGCCCATATGAGGGCCCTGGATCATCTGCAGCGCGGCGGTGATGACCTCATCTGCAACCTGGGCAACGGGCAGGGCTTTTCCGTGCGCGAGATCGTGGACTGCGCCCGCAAGGTGACCGGTCACGAGATCCCCGTGGTCATGGGGCAGCGGCGCGCGGGCGATCCGGCCCGTCTGGTGGCTTCCGCCCGCAAGGCGCAGCAGGTGCTGGGCTGGCAGCCGCAGCTGGGTGTGGAGGCCATCATCGAATCGGCCTGGCGCTGGCACCGGGAACATCCGCACGGTTACGGCGAACGGCAGTAAGACGGCATCCTGGCGGGGCGTCCGCCATGCGCCGTTCCTGTGGCGGAGGAGCCGTGCAAAGGACGGTAGTGGCAGGCTGGCCTGCCAGAAAAGACAATGTTTTATCCGGGGAGGCATGAGCCTCCCTTTTTTTATGGCCTTGTGCGGGCTTGCTTTTCTTTTGAGGCGCCGCTATCTTAATATTGATAACTTGTACTGATATGAGGTGCCATGTACGGCTATCCCTGCGCGCGACGCGCCTTTTCCTTTTTCATCCTGATGCTGGCCCTGGTCCTTTCCGGGACCGGTGCCGCGGCTGCGGAACTTTCCCGCCCCACCTTTGACCCCTTACGGGAGAAAGCCCCCATGAATAATGACGGATTCCGGATCATTGCCCGCGGTGATGCCGCGGTGCCGCCCCTGACGCCCCGCGAAGCGGACATCATCCTCCGCAAGGCCACGGAAGCCCCGTGGTCCGGTGAGTACGAAAAAAACACGGCCGCCGGGACCTACCTGTGCCGCCAGTGCGGCGTGGCCCTGTACCGTTCTTCGGACAAGTTCGATTCCGGGTGCGGCTGGCCCGCCTTCGACGATGCCCTGCCGGGCATGGTGCGCCGCCAGCCCGATGCCGACGGCCACCGGGTGGAGATCGTTTGCGAGCACTGCGGCGCCCACTTGGGGCATGTTTTTGAGGGCGAAGGCCTGACGGCCAAGAACACCCGCCATTGCGTCAACTCCCTGTCCATGCGCTTCGCCCCTGCGGGCAGCGAAAAGGAAAAGCTGGGCCTGGCCCTGTACGAGCAGGTGCGCAACACCCAGGTGGCCGTGCTGGCGGGCGGGTGCTTCTGGGGCGTGGAAGATGCCCTGAGCAAGCTCCCCGGTGTGGTGGACGTGCGTTCCGGCTACACGGGCGGCCATACCGACCGGCCTTCCTATGAGGATGTCTGCCGGGGCGATACCGGCCATGCCGAAGCCGTGCTGGTGCGCTTCGATCCCAAAAAGATCAGCTATGAGGCCATCGTACGCCGCTTTTTCGAGGTCCACGATCCCACCCAGCTGGACAGGCAGGGCCCGGACGTCGGCAGCCAGTACCGCTCCGCCATCTTCTGGCTGGACGAGTCCCAGAAGCGGACGGCCCAGAAGCTCATGGATGAGCTGCGCGGTCTGGGCTATGACGTGGTGACCCGTCTGGAAAAGGCCGGGGCCTTCTACGAGGCCGAGGCCTACCATCAGGATTTTGCCCGCCGCACGGGCCGGGGCGGCTGCCATCTGGCCGTGCCCCGCTTCGAGCGCCGTGCTGACGGCAGCCCGCGCTAGGGAACTGGCCGCATCCCCATAAAAACAAAAGGCAGGCACGCCGCGATGGTGTGCCTGCCTTTTCGTGTTTTTTGTTTTCAGGGAAGGCGGAATTGGGTTTGCGCCATCTCCCTTGAAGGGCTGCCGTTTTTTGTGCCTGATGCTGTGCGGAGGAAGGGGCTCCTTTTTCGCCAGACAACGGAGATCCTCCCGCCGGACAAGGCCCCTTTCTAGGCCTTGATGCGCCGGACCAGCGGCGCCAGGCAGAAGATGGCCACACCCACCACCACGATGGGCGACAGGGCCCAGCGCAGATCGAACTGATGGGAAAGGAAGCCCACCATGGGCGGGCAGCCCAAAAAGCCCAGGAAACTGAGGGACGAGACCAGCGAGATGGCCACGCTGGGCGGCACGCGCGTGGACTTGCCCGCCAGGCTGTAGCAGAGCGGCACCACGGAGGCCATGCCGAAGCCCACCAGGGCCAGCCCCGCCGTGGCGGGCAGCAGGTCGGGCCAGAGCAGGGCCAGGCTCAGACCGGCGGCGATGCAGAGGCCGCTCAGCTGGAGCACGGGCGTGACCCCGAAGCGGTTCACCAGACCGTCGGCCAGCAGGCGGCCCGTGACCATGGCACACATGCAGGCCAGGTAGCCGGCGCGGATGAGGCTCTCGCCCGGCTGGACCACCTGGGCGAAATAGACGGAGCTCCAGTCATACATGGCGCCTTCCGTGGCCATGCTGCCCAGGGCGATGCAACCGAGCAGGGTCAGATAGAGGTCGGGGCGGAAGGAGCGCTTCCCGCTTTCGGGCGCTGCGGCGCCGATGCGCACTTCCCGGGGCATGGTCCAGGTGCGCAGGCAGCACAGCGTCGCCAGCGTGATGACGAGGATGGCGGCAAAGTGGGGCAGGGGAGCCACGCCCAGCGGCGCCACGATGGAGCCGATGATGCAGCCGGCCACCCCGCCCAGGCTCCACATGCCGTGGAAGGTGGCCATGATGCTGCGGCCGTAAAGGGTCTCCACACCCACGGCCTGGGCATTGAGGGAGATGTTGAGCATGTTGTTGGCAAAGCCGAAGCCCAGCAGGGCCGCGGCCAGCCAGTGCGGGCTGCCGGCCAGGGCCAGGGAGAGCAGGGCGCAGGGCATGAGCATGAGCCCCAGCATGATGACGCGGCGGCTGCGGAAGCGGCCGATGAGCCAGGCCGTGGGCGCGATGGAGAGCATCTCGCCCAGAGGGGCGGCCAGCAGGACGCTGCCCAGGGCCGCGTCGCTCATCTGCAGGGCGGCCTTGATGTCCGGGATGCGGACGGCCCAGGAGGCGAAGACCATGCCCATGACGAAGAAAAAGGCATTGATGGCGGTACGATAGAAGGCCCGGGGCGTACGCGGCAGGATGCGGGCCGCGGCCAGGCGGGGAGTGGAGATGGTCAGTTCCATGACGTATCCTCGATGAAAGCACTGGCGCTCTCCAACAGGACTGTTTGAGCGCACAGGCAACATCTATGCGCATTGCCTCGCCTTGAAAAGTGTTTTTTTTGCGGGGAGCTCCGGCGGGCATGCCTGCTGCTCCTGCTCGGATCCGGCCGTCCGCTCTCCTGGGGATTCAGAGCGGGAGCCCGGCATATCCCGGCTTTCCTGCGGCGCGGACGTTGCATCCTGCGCCGGGCTTGCGTATGGGGAACGGCATACGGAGGTCGTCATGACAAAAAAGATCGTTTCCTGCCTGTTTGCCCTGGCCCTGCTGCTGGGCTCTGTCTTCCCGGCCGCAGCTCTGGAGATCCATATCGACAACAGCCAGGCCCTGGGCGGGAGCCTGGCCCTGCGCTATCTGCGCACGGACGGCGTGTGGGTCACGAAAGGCTGGGTGAACTTCGGTCCGCACAGCAAGCAGACCGTGACCCTGGAGACCTGGAAGCCCGTGTTCTACCTGCATGTGGAAGTAGGCGGCGGTGCGTCCGTGGAGCTGCCGGGCGAAAAGCACCGCTTCTGGGTGGTGCGTGATGTCTTCGAGCTGGAGGGGGATGCCCGCCCGGCGCGTGGCCAGCAGGCGGATTTCATCAAGGTGGAGGTGCGGGGGGACGATCCCCGTTTCACGCTGCGCTTCTGATCCGGGCCGCCGTTGTGGCGGACAGGGCAGCACGGCCATGAGCGTGCCGCAAAAAAGGCAGCCTTTCCGGTGACCGGAGGGCTGCCTTTTTTTGACGGATGATCTTTTCCGCTAGCGGCAGTTGCAGAGCGTCCTGTCGCGCAGGGAGGGCAGGCGGATGCCGCCGCGCGTCAGCTCCAGGCGCAGTTCGGCAAGGCGGCGTTCGATGGCGGCGGGCAGGCGCACACCGGCATGGCGTGCCCAGACCTGGGGCGAGACGATGTCCACGCCGCCGTTGGCCAGGTCATAGGTGATGATCTCGTTACCGGCAAAGGCCCCCCGGGCGGTGGCTTTGACGATCTCGAACACGGCGCGGTCGGCCCGCTTGACGATGCTGGTCAGCATGAGCTTGGGCGCCAGGAATTGCTGGTCCTTGTCCACGCCCACCAGGGGACGCCCCTGGGCGATGGCCGCTTCCACGGCGCCCAGTCCCGCACGCCCGGCCAGCACGGCCAGGGCATTGATGTCCAGCCCCAGCAGTTCTTCGGCCTTGGCGCGGCCTTTTTCAGGAGAGCTGTAGCTGCCTGCCACGCCGTTGATGACGCGCGCGCCCGGGCTTTCCAGCCGGACACCTTCCACAAAGCCGTTGAGCATGGATTTCAGCTGCGGGTCGTCTTCCCCGGCCAGCCAGCCCAGGGTCAGTTCATCGCCGGCGGCGCGTGTCCGGGGAGCGGGCAGCAGGCCGTGCCGGTGCAGCTGGGAGAGCAGGGCACCGGCCAGGAAGGCGGCCTGCTCGTCGGCAAAGGTCACGCACATGATGTTGGCGGCGCGGATGCCCGTATCGATACAGCCGAACTTCGTCTGCCGGAAGTTGGCGGCATTGTTGCGCAAGATCTCGTGCAAGCGGGCCCCGGAGAGCAGGACGAGGTCGGCCTGCCGGGCGGCGGCCCGGAAGATGCCCTCCTGCGTCAGGCCGTTGCTGCCCTGGGGCGGGGCCACCACGACGGCCGTGCGGACGCCCAGCTCCTTCCGGGCCTGCTCCAGCCCCTGGCGCAGCAGATCGTTCCAGCCCCGGTCGGGGGCCGCATCTTCCAGCAGCAGAGCTACGCGCAGGGCCGGGGCCTCGCCGGCCGGAGCCGCCAGGACGGAGGAGAAACAAAAAACGGACAACAGGACGGACAGGCACAGCAGCCGGGTGATATCAAAGCATTTTTTCATGTCAGGCTCCCGGCGGCATACTAGCAGGGGGCCGGAGAGGCCACAAGCGCCCGGGGAGCCGCTTGGAGAAAAATTGAGTAATCGAACAATTTGCATAGTAAAAAGATTGTATTTTACAACATGCTGTTTTTAAATGATAAAAATAATAATATGAAAGATTTTCTGCTATTTTTGAGGCTTTTTTCCTGTCGTTGGGCATTTTTCTGTGAAAAAAAGCACTAGGCAAGCTGTGAAACTTGTGCTAAGTCTCCTGCTCAGGAAACGTGTACTCGTGTTTCGTCCCTGCGTATGGGTTGCGCAGGGGCGGGATGCAACTCCTTGGGACATTGCTTGGAAGGATACGTTATGTCTGCATACGAGCTGCCTGCATGGCTTGACACCCGGTTCATCGAAAACGCGCTCAGTCGTACGGCTGCACCGGACAAGGCGGAGCTTCGGGATATTCTGGACAAATCTCTGGCTCTGAAGTCACTGACCATTCAGGAAGCGACGGCTCTCATGCGGGTGACGGATCCCGAAGACGTTGCCCTGATGATGAAAACGGCGGATGCGGTCAAGCAGAAGGTCTATGGTGACCGTATCGTGCTGACCGCTCCGCTGCACATCTCGAACCATTGCGGCAGTGAATGCCTTTATTGCGCCAATCGCAAGAGCAATACGCTCATCCAGCGCAAGTACATGACCTCGCCCGAGATGCGCGAGGCCGCCGGCAAGCTGATCCGTCAGGGCCACAAGCGCATCGTGCTGGTCTCCGGCCAGCTGCCCAATGCCGATGTGGAATACCTGGCCGAAGCCATCAGCATCATGTACACCGTGTTCGACGGTCACGGCGAAGTCCGCCGCGTCAACGTCAACGTGGGGCCGCTGAATGCCGACCAGTACAGCGTGCTGCTGGATGCTGACGTGGGCAACGTCCTGATCTATCAGGATACCTACCATCCCGATTACTACAAGGCCGCCCATGTGGCCGGGCCCAAGAGCCATTACGAAAAGCGCCTCAACGCGCCTGAAGTGGCCCTGGGCGCCGGTGTGCGCGATGTGGGTCTTGGCCTGCTGCTGGGCCTTGCGCCCTGGCAGTTCGATGTGCTGGCCACCATGCTGCATGTGGCCCATCTCAACCGCCTGTTCGGTGCCGGCGGCCACACCATCAGCATGTTCCGTCTGCGTCCTGCGCCGGACAGCCTGTTCGTGCCCCCGCATCCGCTTTCGGATGACGAATTCCTGCGCTGCGTGGCCATCATGCGTCTGGCCGTGCCCCATGCGGGCGTCGTCGTCACCACGCGTGAGCCTTCCGGCCTGTGGCGTGACGCCTGTAGCAGCGGTGTCTCCCAGGTGTTCACGGGCAGCGTGGGCAGCGCTTACGAGACCTGGAGCGAAAAGCCCGGTCCCGACGGCATCCCCTTCCCGCTGGGCGAAGACACCCATCTGGACGAAGTGGTGCGCTTCCTTATGGAAGAGGCCGAGCACCTGCCCTCGTTCTGTACCGCCTGTCCCCGTTTGGGCCGCAGCGGTGCGGACTTCATGAGCATGGTGCGCGAGTGCGGCATGCGCAGCCAGTGCAGCCCCAACTCCATCGCCTCTTTTGAAGAGTTCCTGCTCAACTACGCGACGCCCTTTACCCGCGAAGCGGGTGAACGCCTGATCGCCCGCAAGCTCCCGCAGATGAGCGATGTGGAGCGCGGCGCGGCAGAACGCCTGTTGCAGAAGGTCAAGTCGGGCCGCATGGACGAATTCATCTAACAGGCAGCGGCCAGGGCCGTTCTTCAGCGAAACCGCCGCCACCGACTGCCAGAAGGCAGACGGTGGCGGTTTTTTATTTTTGTTGGCATAGTCCGTTATCCTGTTTTGCCCAACCCGGGCCACAGACAGGAAAAAAAGGGAGACGCCGTGGCAAAACTCACTGACCGTATCTTTTTTGACAAGCAGGACAGGGACATCCTCGTCCTGGTCAATCGTATCCTTGAAGCGCCCAACGTGCCCTCGCGGGACAATCTTTTCAATCCCGAGCTGCATCCCCACGGCATCAAGGAGCTGGTCACCTCTCCGGCCTCCCGCATGGCCTATGCCGTCATCAACCTGCTGCGCAATCTGGAGGTCGGCGGCTCGCGTGACCGCCTGCTGGCCCTGCAGACCCTGTATGACGAGGTGCTGACCAGCGCCCATTCGGCCCTGCGCCGCAATACCGCCCGTGCGCTCATGCAGATCATGAAGGACATGGTACGCGCCCACGGCGACGAGACCCGTCAGCTCATGCTGGCCCATGACTTCCGCAGCACCGCCCTGGGCACGCCGCGCGTGGTGCGCCGCATGCTGGCGCGCTACCATCTGCCCGAGATGCCCGAAGCCTGGAACCAGCTCGCCTTCGACGACCATGTCTATGACGTGAACACCAAGGGCCGCAAAACGCCCACCCACCTCATCATGGACGCTTGGATCAAAGGCCTGCGTTCCATCACGGTTGTCTACGACAACAGTGTGGATCTGGAGGCCGCCACGGAGGTCATCCACGCTTCGGGCATCGTGGGCATCTCCGTGCGTATCGGCCTGGAGTTCAGCGTGCCCTTCTATGACCGTTTCGTGAATCTGGTCTGGATGCCGCGCGGCTTCAGCTCCGGCAAGGGCTTCCTGGACTTTTTGCGCAGCCCGCAGATGCGGGAGATGCTGGAAAAGGGGCGCGAAGTGCTGCACTGGCGGCGCGAAGTGGCCCTGCACACCCTGGAAGTCTGGAACGAGGACGAGCGTCCCCGTCTGGAGCAGCTCTGGGGAGTATCCGTGGCGCCCATGGGCCTGGAGGAGTTCCTCGACTTCGTGGGGCGTGGCCATGCCTCCCTGCTGCGTCTGGCCGAATACCTGCACAAGCACATCCAGCCCAGCCTGCGGGCCCGGGCCGAGATCCTGCGCGCCCGGCATGACGATCCCGAGGCCATGGAAGAGTTGCAGCGTCTGGACAATCTGGGCCCCGACGATGTGCAGGCCCTGTGGCTGAACCCCGGCCACAACCCGCGCATCCCCAATACGGAGCAGCCGGGCGCCTGCGACAACCTGCCGGAACTGATGTGCATGAGCGCCCAGAAGCTTTCCGCCTATCTCAACGGGCTTGCCACGGGCAACCGTCTGATCCTGGGCACCGAGGGCCTGAGCGTGGAGGACGTGGTGGAGCTGCTCTGGGACTGCGAGGGGCGCATCACCCATCTGGAGCTCTTCAACATGAAGAGCTGGGTGGAAGGGCACCTCAACAATATCGCGGCCATCAACGAATTGCAGCGCGTGCTCAACCAGGGCCTTGCCCCGCGCATGAAGCAGATGGTGCGCCAGATGATCCGGCAGATGGAGATGACGGGCGACGACGAACGCCTGGAAAAGTTCCATGCCATCCTGCGCGACATCCCCAAGCTCTGGGCCGCATACCGCCACGAGCCTCTCAAGTCGCGCCTGGGCAGCAATTCGGCCAGCCGTTCGCGCTCGTACGGCATGGGCCTGGCCATCCGGGAGACGCTGCCGCGCCGGGCCCTGCTGGCCATGAAAAAGTCGGGCAGCCAGCAGTCTGCCATCCCCATCTATTCACCGGTGGAAGAGCAGATCCGCTACAACGAGCCGGAGACCCCCTCGCCCGGGCAGCGTCTGCTGGCCCATTTCCGCTTTTTGCCGGGCTGCGACCATCTGGGCATGGAACGCCGCCGCGTGTGGCGGGCGGCCAGTGAGGATTGCCGCGTCAGCAACCGCGGCAACATGGTCAACCTCGGCGGCCTGAGCCCCTTCCGCGGTAACGGTCTGACCGATGCGCCGCAGGGGGAGGAGGCCCGGCCCGACGGCCAGTACCTCAACAGCAGCCTGAGCAACTGGCTCAAGGTGCTGCTGGGCTTCATCCCGGCCTTCGTCTCCTTCATCTATACGCAGGACTGGTGGTTCCTGGCCTGGTTCGGCACCTTCATCTGGTTCGGCATCACCGGTGTGCGCAACGTGGTCCAGATGGTCATGGCGGCCCGCGGTGCCAAGCGCAGCACCCTGACCCACTGGAAGGAGCACGTCAGCGTCAAACGCATCTGCGATTCGCTCATGTACACGGGCATCTCGGTGCTGCTGCTGGAGGTGATGATCCGCGTCTGGCTCCTGGAGGACTGCTTCGGCGTGACAGTGGCGGAACAGCCCGTGGTGGTCTTCACCGTGCTGAACATCGTCAATGGTTTCTATATCTTCGCGCACAACGTCTACAGGGGCTTCCCCCGCGAGGCGGCCATCGGCAACCTGTTCCGCAGTGCCCTGGCCATCCCGGTCTCGTCCCTGTATGACTTCATCCTTTTCCACCTGCTGCTGCTCTGGGGCATCGCCGATCCCCATCTGTATCTGGTGCCCAGCGCGGCCGTCATCTCCAAGATGGCCTCGGACACCGTGGCAGCCATCATCGAGGGCTACGCCGACAGCCAGGTGAACCTGCGCATGCGTCGCTGGGACTACGAGAGCACCATCAAGCGCATCTTCGACTGCTACACCCAGCTGGAGCTGCTCTTCCCCCGCGAGGACGCCCTGATCTGCCTGGCCCGTCCCGGTGGCCTGCGCGGACGTGGCGGTGAGGAGGCCCAGCGCCTGGAGCGCATCCTCATCATCTGCGCTCTGGACCTGATGTATTTCTGGTTCTATCAGCCGCGCGCCCAGGAGGCTTTCCGGCACAAGGTGCGCTCCATGGCCGAGGCCGACAGGGCCGTGCTGCTCAGCGCCCAGCTGGTGCTGATGCGCGAACGGGAGGTGAGCCAGTTCCTGGTGGACGGCCTGCTTGGGCGCAACTTCTCGAAACCCCTGGCCTTCTTCCTTGACAGGCGCAAGGAATACCTGCGCCTCATGGCGCGCATATGCATCCTTTCAAAACCCCGCGAAGCCCCGGCCTGCCCGGTTCTTTTCGGGGAGGACAAAAAAAGTTGAATCTATTTTATAAAATCTTATTGCCATGGCGGGGCTGGTCGCGTATGTTGATTCCAGTACATCCATAAACGTTTCCAAACCGGGCTCGGACGGGGATCCAGACCGTTCAGATGCCCAAACCAAGGAGTTGCACAATGAGCACGGATGTCAAGAGCATGCATATGGGCCAAATCACGTCCTTCTTCATCCCCACCGTGACTCTGGTCGGCCAGAACTGCTCCACCCAGATTCCCGATCGCCTGAAGAGCCTCGGCGGCAAGAAGCCGCTGATCGTCACCGACCAGGGCATCGTGGCCGTGGGCATCCTGAAGCAGATCACCGATATCCTTGACGCCGCCGGCATGCAGTATGCCGTGTACGACAAGACCGTGCCCAACCCCACGGATAAAAACGTTGCGGAAGCCACCGAAGCTTACAAGAGCAACGGTTGCGACAGCCTGATCACCCTGGGCGGCGGTTCTTCGCATGACTGCGGCAAGGGCGTCGGCTTCGTGGTCGGCAACGGCGGCACGATCCACGACTACGAAGGCGTGGACAAATCCAGCAAGCCCTTCCCGCCCTATGTGGCCGTGAACACCACCGCTGGTACCGCCTCTGAAATGACCCGTTTCTGCATCATCACCGACACCTCCCGCAAGGTGAAGATGGCCATCGTCGACTGGCGCTGCACCCCCAGCGTCGCCATCGACGACCCGGTCCTGATGATGGGCATGCCTCCGTCCCTGACCGCCGCTACCGGTATGGACGCCCTGACCCACGCCGTGGAAGCCTATGTTTCCACCGCTGCCACTCCCATGACCGACGCCTGTGCCGAAAAGGCCATGGAATACATCAACCGCTACCTGCGCCGCGCCGTTGCCAACGGCAAGGATATGGAAGCCCGCGAAGGCATGTGCTACGCCCAGTACCTGGCCGGTATGGCGTTCAACAACGCCAGCCTGGGTCACGTGCACGCCATGGCTCACCAGCTGGGCGGCTTCTATGACCTGCCGCACGGCGAATGCAACGCCATCCTGCTGCCCCATGTGTGCGAGTACAACCTGATCTCCAGCCGCCGTCGCTTTGGCCGCATCGCCAAACTGCTGGGCGAACGCGTGGACGGCCTGAGCCCGACCGACGCTTCGCAGGCTGCCATCAAGGCCATCCGCATCCTGTCCAAGGACGTGGGTATCCCGGAAGGCCTGATCGCCCTGGGCAAGAAGTACGGCAAGGAAGTGAAGGAAGAGGACATCCCCACCATGACCGCCAACGCCCAGAAGGACGCCTGCGGTCTGACCAACCCGCGCATGATGAGCGACGCCGCTGTGGCCGCCATCTACAAGGCCGCCCTGTAGTCCTCGCTGCATAGCTGCATAATGGAGGCCCCCGGGAAACCGGGGGCCTTTTTGCGTTTTGGGCTTTAGCTTGTCGGGCGGCACGACGTGAAATGAAAAACCACCCGCATGGCAGGTGGTTTTGAGACGATGGCCGGAGTGTTCTCAGCTGTTGGAGATGGCACGGACACGGCAGGGCGATATGCCCCGCTGCGGGGGCCTCTGCTTCTCCCGCCGCAGTTTTTCAGAGGCGCATGCCGGAAAAAAGCGGAGAGCAGGGAAGGGGGGCTCTTTGTCCGGCAGGGCTCCCCCTGTGATGCGGCATCACGCGAACATCCCCGGCCGGGCGGCACGGCAGACGGCCCCGGCCACGGCGTCAGCGGCCAGGGCCCCCAGCAGGAGCTCATTCCAGGGGCCGTGCCCTTCGGGCAGGGGCTGCTTGCTGGCCAGCGTGAACACGATATCCCCGTCGAAGAGCATGTGCGCGGGGATGATATGCCGGGCCAGACCGGTGGCGGCCATGCGGGCCAGACGGCTGCACTGGGTCTTGTCCAGGGGGACGTTGGTCGCCACTACGGTGAGCACGGTATTGCCGGCAGGGACCTGTCCGGCCAGAGCGTCCAAAGCCTGCGCATGGGGCACAGGCGTGCCGTCAGGGAAGCGCCCGCCGGCCAGAAAGTTCCCCCGGGCATCGTAGACATTGCCCAGCGCATTGAGGACCACCAGGGCCGCCACCCGTATGCCCTCCCGTTCCAGGCACAGGCTGCCCAGACCGCTCTTGTCCGAAAGATCCAGCGGTTTGCCCGCTGCATCCTGGCAAAGGCAGAACAGGCGGCCGCAGCGGGCCCCGCAGGCTGCCCCCACAGCGCCTTCGGCCAGCGGTGCCGCCGAGGCCGCCCGGGCCGCGGCATAGCCCATGTCCGCATCGGGCAGCACGCCGGGCCGGGCATTCATGTCCAGATCGTAGATGACGGCCCCCGGGACGATGGGGATGACACCGTGCGGCATGGCGAATCCGTGTCCCTGTTCGCGTAAAAAGCGCATGACGCCGTCAGCAGCGGCCAGTCCGAAGGCGCTGCCTCCGGCCAGCAGCAGGCCGTGCACTGTATCCACCTGTGATTCGGGCCGCATGAGTTCGGTCTCGCGGCAGCCCGGGGCGAATCCGGGCACGGCGATGCCCGGCGTGAAGCCCTGCGGGCAAAGGATGGCGGTGCAGCCGGTATGGTTCCGGTCGTCCGTGGCGTGGCCTGCCAGCAGGCCGTCGATGGCGGTCAGGGTGGTATTGCTCATGGGAACTCCTGTGGCGGAGGTTGGCAGCTGCGCCCGTGCAACCATACGGCTGCTGCCGGGAAAGGGCGCATGGGACAAATCTTTCATGTTCACGCGGAAAAGGAAAGCCTCCCTTGTGGGGGATGCGGTCCGCAGTCCGGGCCGTACCGGGAAGGGGAGGACGACAGGCCTTGTGCGGGCCGGTCGCCAGGTACCGGTCAGGAGTGGAGACATTTTCGGAGGAAGGGGCGGACATTTGACAGAAGAAGCCAAAGATCCTCCTGGGCGCATCCCGGTGCCAGAGAACGACAGAGCCCCGCGCGAACGCAACGTTCGGCGCGGGGCTCCTTGTTTTTCGGCAGATGCCGCGGATCAGGCCAGCATGTCCAGGAAATACTGGTGCAGGCGCAGGTCCGGGGTCAGTTCGGGGTGGAAGGACGTAGCCAGCACATTGCCCTGACGCACGGCCACGATGCGCTCGCCGCGGTCGGCATCCAGACGGGCCAGCACCCGCACGCCTTCGCCCACGCGGCTGATGAGCGGCGCGCGGATGAACACGGCCCGCAGGGGCTCACCGGCCAGGCCGTCGATGTGCAGGTCGGTCTCGAAGCTGTCCACCTGACGGCCGAAGGCATTACGGCGCACGGTGGCGTCCAGCACGCCCAGACGCGGCTGGTCAGAGCCTTCGATCTCCTTGCAGAGCAGGATCAGGCCCGCGCAGCTGCCGTAGACGGGCATGCCGTCCAGGATGCGCCGGCGCAGCGGCTCCAGCATGTCCCATTCCACCAGCAGCTTGCCGATGGTGGTGCTTTCGCCGCCGGGGATGACCATGCCCTCAAGGCCTTCCATGTCCTTGAGCTGGCGCACTTCGCAGACATCGGCGCCCAGACGGCGCAGCGCTGCGGCATGTTCGCGGAAGGCCCCCTGCAGGGCCAGGACTCCGATGCGGGCCATGCTACCAGCCCCGCTCCTGCATGCGTTCGGCCGGCGGGATGGTGGAGATGTCGATGCCCACCATGGGTTCGCCCAGGTCGCGGGAGATCTCGGCCAGCAGGGCGTAGTCCTTGTAGTTGGTCACGGCCTGCACGATGGCGCGGGCACGCTTGGCCGGGTCGCCGGACTTGAAGATGCCGGAGCCCACGAACACGCCGTCGCAGCCCAGGTGCATCATCATGGCGGCGTCAGCTGGGGTGGCGATGCCGCCGGCGGCAAAGTTCACCACAGGCAGGCGGCCTTCCTTGCGCACGGCCATGCAGACTTCCAGGGGAGCGCCGTTTTCCTTGGCAAAGTTGGCCACTTCAGCTTCGGGCAGGGAGCAGAGCACACGGATCTCGTCCATGACCTGGCGGCAATGGCGCACGGCTTCCACCACGTTGCCGGTGCCGGGTTCGCCCTTGGTGCGGATCATGGCCGCGCCTTCGGCGATGCGGCGCAGGGCTTCGCCCAGGTTGCGGCAGCCGCAGACGAAGGGCACGGTGAAGTCGCGCTTGTCGATATGATAACGGTCATCGGCGGGGGTCAGCACTTCGCTCTCGTCGATGTAGTCCACGCCCAGGGCCTCAAGGATGCGGGCTTCCACGAAATGGCCGATGCGGGCCTTGGCCATGACGGGGATGCTCACCACTTCCATGATGCGCTTGACGATGGTGGGATCAGCCATGCGGGCGATGCCGCCGGCGGCGCGGATGTCGGCCGGGACGCGTTCAAGAGCCATGACGGCGCAGGCGCCGGCTTCTTCGGCGATCTTCGCCTGTTCGGGGGTGGTCACGTCCATGATGACGCCACCCTTGAGCATTTCTGCAAGACCGGTCTTCAGGCGAATGGTGCCCTGTTCCATATCTTCTACTCCTTCGGCACCGCCGTGCGGTGCGCTAAGTTGCGTGGGGCCGTTTAACGGCCAGAAGCGCGTTATATGCCATATCGTCGTCAGTGACAATAATCCGGGCCCGTCCTGCGCCTTACGGCAGACAGGCCGTGCCCGTCCGGGGGAAGGCCCGGAGCCTGTTCTGACAGGATGGACGGCGGTTTTCCATGTCCGCACGCACAGTCTGCGGTCTGCATCGCCGTTGCGGCAGGTCGGGGTAACGGCAGGCACCGGAAAAGATCGGGGCCTCCCTGAGGAAAAGCTTTTCCATAAATCATGGCGGGGCAGGGGAGCGCCGGAGATGTCAGGGTATGACGGCTTTGGCCTTGCAATCGTGTCCCCCTGTGGCGTATGCTAAAAACTCCAGCTTAACCAAGGATGATACATGTCTGCACTCTGTATCCGTGTCCCCGCCCTGCGTGGTCCCCTGCCCGGAGAAGCACTGCTTTTGCCCGCGGAAGGGTCCTGTCCTGTCTTGCGTCTGTGGCCCGGTCTGCCGGAAGAATTTTCCCGTCCTGCCGCCGGAGGGCTGACGGCGTCCGGCCGTCGTGCCGTGACCGTCGCGGCCCCGGCTCCCGAGGGGCCGTGGCATATGCCGGAGGATCTGCCTTTTTCGCCGCGTGAAGCCGCGGCCTGTCTGGACGACCTCCAGCGCATGGGGGATGCCGCCCTTTCCGGCCAGCCGGTGGGGACTTTGGGCGCCGACGTGGGCCGTGCCCGCCGCAACAGCGCGGAAAGCGCCCTGCGTGCCGGCCTGATGGCCGACGGCACCCTGGAGACGGCCCAGGCCCTGGAAGCCGCCCGCGAAGAGCGGGAAAAGGCCTGTGCGGCCCAGCGCATGCTGCTCTGGAGCTGGCTGCAGGAAGAGCGCCTGGCCGAACTCCAGGCCCTGAGCTCCAGCCTGAGCAGCAGCAATGCCCGTCTGCAGGCCGCACTGGACATGGATCCCGCCGATCTTGACGAGACGGCCCTGCTGGCGGGCGATGCCCGCGACACGGAGGCCGCCCTGGCCACGCTGGCCACCCTCAACAGCCCCGTGCATGTGGACGATTCCCTGCTGCCCGCCTGGCCCCGTCTGCTGGACGCCGTGGTGCGCTTTGCCCCGGCGGACTGCCTGCTGCTGGCCGAGGGCCGCATGCGTCGCGACCTGCTGGACGGTCAGGGCGAGCTGGAGTTCCGGCCCCTGCCCGACGACAGCCCCCTGCGCCTGTGCGATGCGGAAGGCAACGCCGTATCCCTGTTGCAGGCGCGTGCCCCCCTGTGGCGCATCCTCGGGCGTCCGCGTGCGCCCCGCTGCTGCCCCGGCTGGCAGGAAGAACGCACTGTAGTGCTGCGCGGGGACGACTGATGGGCAAACTTTTCCCGCACGGCCTTACCGGCATCATCTTCGACTGTGACGGGGTCATGATCGATTCCCGCGCCGCCAACGCCATCTTTTACAACAAGGTGCTGGCGGCCCTGGGACTGCCGCCCCTGACCCCGGAGCAGGATGCCTATACGTTCATGGCCACGGCTCGGCAGGCGCTGGAATACATCGTGCCTCCCGAGATGCATCAGCGCATGTATGAAGTGGTGCGGACGGAGGTCATCTATTCGCGCGACATCGTTCCCCTGCTGCAGATCTATCCCGGTTACCGGGAATTCCTTGAGCTCGCGCACAGTCACGGCATGCGTCTGGCCGTGCATACCAACAGAACTGCGGAAGGGATGCAAAGGGTTCTGGACTTTTTGGCGTTGCCCTCCTATTTTAATCCTGTAGTCACGGCGACGGAAGCAGCCCCCAAGCCCGCCCCCGATGGTGTGCGGCTGATCCTTGAACAGTGGGGGGCCGATCCTGAGCAGGTGCTTTTTGTGGGCGACAGTCCCAACGACCAGAAAGCCGCCACCGCCGCAGGCGTCGTGTTCGCGGCCTTCGGCGGGGAATTGCAAGGCCCGCTCGCGGCAGCCGGTTATGACGAACTGGCCGGGCTGCTGCAAAATGAATGGGAGTAGGCATGTTTTTTGTACAGAATGTCATCCTGGCCGTGGTCGATTTGCTGGCCATAGTCCTCAATCTGTATTTCTGGGTTGTCATCGTGGCGGCCGTGCTTTCGTGGGTGCGTCCCGATCCCTACAACCCTGTGGTGCGCGCGTTGCGCACCCTGACGGAACCCGTGTTCTACCGGGTGCGGAAATGGTTGCCCTTCACCTATACCAACGGCATCGATTTCTCGCCTGTGGTGGTGCTGCTGGTCATCCAGCTCATCAACCGCATCGTCATCGCATCACTGGCCCAGTTTGCCGCTACTCTGGTGTAGCAGCGGTTTGTCGTAACGGGCGCCATGCCGGGCGCCGAACATCTAACGCTGGAGATTTCTTATGGATCAGCATGAAATTGAACTCATCGAACAGCTACTGCCCACTGATCCGGAGCTGAAATCCCTATGGGAAGACCACGTCATTTACAGCAAGCAGGTAGAAAAGCTGGAAGCCAAGTCTTTCCGTACCCCCACCGAGGAACAGACCCTGAAGCAGCTTAAGAAACAAAAACTTGAAGGCAAAACCAAGCTCATGGAGCTCTTGGATAGCCATCGCGCCGGAGCATAACTGCTGGCGCAGGAGTTGACCCTATGGAACTCACAGGTGCGCAGATTCTCCTTGAATCCCTTAAAAAAGAAGGTGTTGATGTACTGTTCGGTTATCCGGGCGGTGCTGTGATTGATATTTATGACGAGTTGCCGCGGCATCCGGAACTGAAGCATGTTCTGGTGCGGCATGAACAAGGGGCTGTGCACGCGGCTGATGGCTATGCCCGTGCCTCCGGCAAGGTTGGGTGCTGTCTGGTCACTTCCGGACCCGGCGCCACCAATACCGTTACGGGCATAGCCACAGCCTACTGTGATTCCATTCCGCTGGTCGTCTTCACGGGACAGGTCCCCACGCAGCTCATCGGTAACGACGCCTTCCAGGAAGTCGATATCGTGGGCATCACCCGTCCCTGTACCAAACACAATTTTCTGGTGAAGGACGTGCGCAACCTGGCCAAGACCATCCGCCAGGCCTTCTATCTTGCGCGCTCCGGTCGCCCCGGGCCTGTCCTCGTGGACCTGCCCAAGGATATCATGCAGGCCCGTACGGAATTCGTCTGGCCTGAAGATATCTTCATGCGCAGTTACAATCCCACCTACAAGCCCAACCTGAACCAGCTGCGCCGTACGGCCGAAGAGCTGGCCAAGGCCCGCAAGCCCATCATCCTGGCGGGCGGCGGCGTCATCATGGCCAATGCTTCGGAAGTCCTTTGCGAGCTGGCCCACGAACTGAACATCCCCGTGGCCACCACGCTCATGGGCCTGGGCGCCTTCCCCGCCAACGGCGACCTGTGGCTGGGCATGGTGGGCATGCATGGTACCTACGCTGCCAACATGAGCATCAACCATGCGGACCTGCTGGTCTGTGTGGGCGCGCGCTTCGACGACCGTGTGACCGGCCGTCTGCAGGACTTCGCCTCCCATGCGCGCATCGTGCATATCGATATCGACCCCACCTCCATCCGCAAGAACGTGGAAGTGGACGTGCCCGTGGTGGGCGACTGCCGCCAGGCCCTGGAAGGCATCCTGGAGATCTGCCGCGCCAAGATGGCCGATACCGACTGGTCGGGCATGCATGCCGACTGGCTGCAGACCGTGCATGAATGGAAGGCCAACCATCCGCTGGCCTACAACAAGAACGGCCACATCAAGCCGCAGCAGGTCATCGAGACCATGTACTCCATCACCAAGGGCGATGCCATCATCGCCACCGAGGTGGGGCAGAACCAGATGTGGGCCGCGCAGTTCTATACCTTCACCAAACCGCGCACCCTGCTGACCAGCGGTGGTCTGGGCACCATGGGCTACGGCTTCCCCGCGGCCATCGGCGCGCAGTTCGCCTTCCCGGACAAGCTGGTCATCAACGTGGCCGGTGACGGCTCCATCCAGATGAACATCCAGGAACTGGCCACCGTGGTGCAGAACAAGATCCCGGTCAAGGTGGTCATCCTCAACAACGGTCATCTGGGCATGGTCCGCCAGTGGCAGGAACTCTTCTACAATCGCAACTACAGCCATACCAATATGGAGGCCCAGCCCGACTTCGTGAAGCTGGCTGAGGCCTACGGCGCCGAAGGCTACCGCATCAGCAAGCCCGAAGAGCTGGAAGACGTGCTGCGCAAGGCCCTGACCTCGCCCAACCCGGCCTTCATCGACGTCATGGTTGAGCGCGAGGAAAACGTCTATCCCATGGTGCCCGCCGGGGCCGCCCTGGATGAGATGCTCTTGGTGTAGAGGAGGGACGCCATGCAAAGACATGTTCTTTCCGTGCTGGTGGAGAACGAGCCCGGTGTGCTCAGCCGCGTGGCCGGCCTGTTCAGCGGCCGCGGCTTCAATATCGATTCGCTCAATGTGGCGCCTACCCTGGAAGAGGGCGTTTCGCACATGACCATCACCACCTACGGTGACAGCCAGATCCTGGAGCAGATCATGAAACAGCTCCACAAGATCGTGACCGTCATCAAGGTGACGGATTTTGCCGACATGCCCGCCATCGAGCGCGAGATGATGTTCGTCAAGGTGCAGGCCGAAGGCCCCGCCCGCAGCGAGATCCTGCGTACCGTGGAGATCTTCCGCTGCAAGGTGGTGGACGTCAGCTCCAGCGAGATGACCATCGAGGCCACCGGCGACCACGACAAGCTGGACGCCATCCTGAGCCTGCTGCACCGCTTCGGCATCAAGGAAGTGGCCCGCACCGGTTCCGTGGCCATGCGCCGCTCCAAAAAGTGTGAATAGCATCCCCGGCGGCGGGATCGCGGACGGTCCCCCACCGGAAGATGACGGCAAATTTGCCTGAGGGATGCCGTGACGCTTGACATTTGCGCCACGGCATCCCAAATAGAAGTTTCCCCCTCGGGAATACCGAGTATTTTTCCATTGAAAAGGACAAGAGCCATGAAAGTTTACTATGATCAGGATGCCGATCTTTCCGTCTTGAAAAACAAGACTGTGGCCATCATCGGTTACGGCAGCCAGGGCCATGCCCATGCCCAGAACCTGCGCGACTCCGGCGTGAAGGTCGTCGTGGGCCAGCGCCCCGGCGGCGCCAACTACGAGCTGGCCAAGCAGCACGGCTTTACCCCCGTGTCCGCTGCCGAAGCTGCCGCTCAGGGCGACCTGATCATGATCCTGCTGCCTGACGAAGTGCAGGCCGCCGTGTACGAAAAGGACATCAAGCCCAACCTGACTCCCGGCAAGGCTCTGCTGTTCGCCCACGGCTTCAACATCCACTTCAACCAGATCGTGCCTCCCAAGGACGTGGACGTGTTCCTGATCGCCCCCAAGGGTCCCGGCCATCTGGTGCGCCGTACCTTCACCGAAGGCGGCGGCGTGCCCTGCCTGGTGGGCATCCAGCAGGACGCCACCGGTGAAGCCCTGAAGGTGGCCCTGGCCTACGCCAAGGGCATCGGCGGCACCCGCTCCGGCGTTATCGAGACCAGCTTCCGTGAAGAGACCGAAACCGACCTCTTCGGCGAACAGGCCGTGCTGTGCGGCGGTATCTCCGCCCTCATCAAGGCCGGTTTCGAAACCCTGGTGGAAGCCGGTTACCAGCCCGAAATGGCTTACTTCGAGTGCATGCACGAAATGAAGCTGATCGTTGACCTGATGTACGAAGGCGGCCTGTCCCGCATGCGTTACTCCATCAGCAACACGGCTGAATACGGCGACTATGTGACCGGCCCCCGCCTGATCACCGACGCCGTGAAGAAGGAAATGAAGGCCGTGCTGAAGGACATCCAGAGCGGCAAGTTCGCCCGTGACTTCATCCTCGAAGCCCGCGCCAACTATCCCATGTTCATGGCCACCCGCCGCAACGAAGCCAACCACCAGCTGGAGCAGGTGGGCAAGGAACTGCGCGGCATGATGACCTGGCTGAAGAAGGACAAGAAGGACTAGTTCCGCTGTCCGTCATGACGCTCACAAAGGGGGACTTCGGTCCCCCTTTTTTGTTTCGGAGGCCGGGCAGGGGCGTTGAAAAGAAGGCCTGTGATATGGCCGTGCGGGCAGCGACCAGCCTCCGGGACTTCCCGCGGCAAGACAGCGGGAAGGACAGGCTCCGTCCCTGTTCCGGGAGGGAGCGGCCCCGTCCGGCCGATGACCAGTGCATCCCGCTACGATGAGACAAAGGGAGGAAAACTGTGGCACCGGATACGGCATTCTATGACCAGCGCGCGGCCAGCTACGCTGCGGCATCCCATGATATGGACCTGCGGCCCCTGTATGCCCGTTTTCTGCCGCATGTGCGCCCCGGCGGGCTCATCCTTGATGCCGGTTGCGGCTCGGGGCGGGACGCGCTGGCTTTCCGGCAGGCGGGCTTCCGGGTGGAGGCCTTCGATGCTTCGCCGCAGATGGCCCGGCAGGCAGCGCTCCTGCTGGGGCAGGAGGTGCCCGTGCTCTGCTTCGAAGACGTGGCATGGCAGGAGCGTTTCGACGGTATCTGGGCCTGTGCCAGCCTGCTGCATGTGGCCCCGGCGGATCTGCCCGATGCCTTGCGGCGTTTGCAGCGTGCCCTGCGTCCCGGCGGCGTGATGTTCTTCAATTTCAAGTACGGTCAGGGGCAGCGCCACAGCCCGGACGGTCGTTGCTTCACGGATATGGACGAGGCCGGTGTCCGGGCCCTGCTGGATGCGCTGCCGGAGCTTTCCTGCCTGGATATGCGGACAGGGGAGGACGACCGTGCGGCGGAGCTGCGGGAACGCTGGATCCAGGTCCTTGTCCGGCGCATCCCCTCTTCCGATTGAGGCGGCCTGCTCAACAGGCTGACCGGAGGGGAGCGGCGTCCGCCATACCGGCATCTCTATCGCAGCTTCCCCAACAGTCGCCCCTGTGACTTGCAGACGGAAAAAACACCCGCTCCGGCGGGTGTTTTTCGTTTAGGGCAGGGGTTGTCTTATTGCTGCCCGTCGTAACGGCTGCAGCCTGTCACTGCCTGGCCTGTCCCCATCCCGGTGCTTTGTGATCGTCCCTGAGCGACCCGGGCCGCTGCAAAACAAAAAAGTCCATCCGCAAGGCAGATGGACTATAGGGGGGCAGGGTAAATGAGAATGACTGTATGGCGTCATCCAGTCGGCTATATGTCGGCTATATGTAGGCCAGGCGCGGGCTTATGGTGGTCCAGCGTCAAAAAAAGGCCGCGAAAAAAGACTTGAGAACAGAAGTCCATTTCACAGGCGCTTTCGCACGACAAATGAGAACAAAACAGCCCTGCCATGTGTCGTTTTTGACACAAAAGCAGGGCTGTTTTGTTGTTTCTTCTGGCTATGCCACGCTGCTATTTTGCGCAGGCTGATCTGGAGAGACAGAGAGTCGATTTTTACGCTCCTCCAGTCTAGCGACCATTGCTTTAAGTTCTCCGTTTTCTCGTAAAAGCTCTTCTTTTTCTCGATGAAGCTGGCGATTCTCGGCCAATAACTCTTTGCGCTCTTCCCAAAAACGGCGTTTTTCCTCTTCGAATAAGCGCCGCTCATTGCTCAAGAGATCCTGCTCTCTTTTTTGCTCTGAAAGAAGTACCGTATCCGGTCTTTCTTGGTACGCATTTGAGGTTTTAGCTAATTGTCCTGCAGCTTGAAGCTCTTCTATTGGCACACGGAATAAAATGGAAGCTTTTGCAAACCATTTCACTGGAATTCTTTGTCTTTTTTTTACAGACGATAGAGCCTGCTTGGAGTAGCCCAACTTTTCAGCAAGTTCAAAGTCGTAGGATACCCCTGCTAGCTTTTTCATATAGTCTAATGCGGCTTGCGTACTTGCATGTTCCATTTGCTCAAACCTGCAAACAAACCTGCAAATCATCATTGCTAGATTTGTTAATTATACCGCATAGTTACAAAAATAGCAAAAGAAATGAACCTGCAAGTAAATAAATGAGGTTTTCCTTGTTGACTAGTCCTCTTTTGCGTACTAAAAAGAACTTGCGGACGGTTGAAGTTTCAACAGTAAGCAAACCGACTTTATCCGGCCCGTCCCATTAAATCAACGTCCAGGCACGAGCGGCGTTTGGACAGGAGCAGGCCATGAAGCAGCTATCCTTACTTGACGACGTAGTCCGGCTTTCCGGCGTAATGGCGGCCATCAAGACCGCCATGCGTGATGCCGCCGGAGCGCCGGAAGGCGAAGGACGTAAGATGCTTGCCGATCGCCTGAATGAAATAGCACAGCGGGCGGGAATCAAGCTGACGGGCGGCAATACCCTGTCCATCAGTAAAGCCACACTGGACAAATGGCTGGCTCCCTCCGACACGTCGCACCCTCCATCCATCTTGGCCTTGCTGGCCTTCTGTCGAGCCACCGGCAACGTGGAACCATTCCGCGTTGCGGCGCGTGCGTTGGGACTGGATTTGATGACGGAAGAAGACAGGAAGCTCCGAGACTATGGAGCTGCGGTTCTGGAGATGAAGGCGGCGCGTCAACGCAAGCGCAAGCTGGAGGAAGACTTATGACCCGCGAAGAATGCGGACGCCAGCGCTATGAAGTTCGCTATGTAATCCGGGCGATTCTGGATGCACGCGGTCTAAGTATGGCGGAACTGGGAAGGCGTATCGGCGTCACCGCAGAAGCAGTCTCCGCCACAGTGTTGGGTAAGCGGCATAGTCCGCGAGTATTGGAGGCCCTGCGCCGGGAAGGTGTGCCGGAAGAATGTTTATTTGACCCGCGCAAGACGCGCGACAAGGCCGCATAAGGCGACGCGAAGGAAAAAGGCAATGGCACTCAAGGAGGCATATACATCTCAAGCTCTCGCCCCCTTATTGGGACTTACTCGACAAGGGGTAGATGCTCAGGCCAAGTCTGGCGGTTGGCAATTCCGCCCGCGCAAGGGACGCGGCGGCGGGAAGGAGTGGCTTGTTTCCTCCATGCCGGAAGCGACACAGCAGGCCATTCGGACGGCGGAGGAACGCCGGGCGATAGAGGAAGAGGCCGCCAACAGTGCAGCCCTTCCCGCCGTTACCGCATCACAGCTTACTTTTCCTACGGCCCGACAGGCCATCTTTGACGACAAGCGCCGTTACAAGGCGTTGGCAAAGGCCGATCTTCTGGGGCTTTATCTGGACTGGCAGGCAAAGCACGGCAGCACCATCAGACAGAAGCAAGCCTTCATTCTTGCCTATCAGGGCGGTGCATGGGGCAAACTCCTTGCGGAACTCGGCCCGCGCGTAAGCTGGAAAAGCCTGGAACGCTGGAAGCTGGAACAGAAAGAATCCGGCGGCGTCCTGGCTCTGGCCGACAAGCGCGGCCTTGCCCATCGGGGCAAGAGTATGCTCACGGAACGGCACCAGACCATCATCCTGGGACAAATACTGGACGGAGACCGTCAAATCAGCACCTGCGCCCGCATCATACAAGAACGGTGCAAGGCGGAAAATCTGGCCGTTCCCTCGGACGATACCATCCGGCGCTGGATAGCCAACTACTCCAAGACGTGTTTCAGCGACTGGACGTTGTGGCGCAACGGGGAAAAGGCGTGGAACGATCGATGCGCCATATCCATTCTTCGAGACTGGTCGCTGGTAGGCGTGGGCGACGTGGTGATCGCTGACGGCCATACACTCAACTTTGAGACGACAGACCCGGATACGGGCAAGCCTAAGCGCATGACGCTGCTCCTGTTTTTCGACGGCGGAAGCCGTTACCCGCTGGGCTGGGAAGTGATGGCGACGGAAAATGTGGCCTGTATTTCCAGCGCGTTCCGCCGGGCCTGCATCCGTCTGGGGAAATTTCCCCGCGTTGTTTACCTTGACAACGGCAAGGCGTTCAGGGCGCGGTTTTTCGACGGCTGCAAGGACTTTGAGCAGGCCGGATTCCTCGGCCTGTACCGTGACCTTGGCTGCGAAGTCATCCATGCCTGGCCCTACCACGGCCAGAGCAAGCCCGTGGAACGGTTCTTCGGAACCATGCACGAGCTGGAAGAGCTTACGCCGTCCTATACGGGATGGGACATAGCCCACAAGCCCGCGCGGCTGCACCGGAATGAAAAGCTGCACCGCCGCCTGCATGAAAAGCTGGGCCGCCGCCCGCTCACGCTGGAAGAAACGTATGAGTGGCTGGCGTACTGGTTTGAACTGTACGCTTCCCGCCCGCAGGCCACCACCCATTTACGCGGCAGGACGCCCGGAGAGGTGTTCGAGGAAGGTCGGGGGCCGGGCGTGGACATGGAGCGCCTCACGCTGCTGATGCTGCAAAAGGAAGTCCGCACCATCAGTAAGGACGGCATACGGCTGGACGGCCGCCTGTTCTGGCATGAAGCCCTGTTCAACCGCCGTCATCCGGTACTGGTTCGCTATGACTGGCAGCTCTCGCCGTACACGGTGCTTGTGTACGATCTGGAAGGCCACAGACTTTGTGAAGCCCGCGACCGTTACCATTACGGGATTGCCGCCGGTATCCATCCCGCCGCCCGCGCTTTGGGAACGGCGGAACAGCAGCAAGACCTTTCGGACGCCCTGGAACTCAAGAAGCGACAGGAATGCGCGGCCAAGGCCGGAATACGGCAGATGACGGAAACGGTCATTCTCCCGGAAGCCCGGCAGCGGCAGATCACAAGCTTCCATAAGGCCATCCCCGCCACCGAACCCATCAGAAAGTCTCCGGCGCTTTCCGCCACGGAGAAGGCTGCCATCGAAGCCGCCAAGGCCGCCGGTGCTCAGGCCCGCGCGGAACTGGACGCTCCTACCTACGAACCTTCCATTTTCAAGCGGTTCCCGGACGAACCGGCCAGGTACGACTACCTGTTCACGGCCCTTCACGAGCGGGGCGCGGAACTGGTTCCGGAAGACGCGGCGTTCATGGAATATTTCGAGAACACCCCGCAATTCCAGCGCAATTTCAAGCCGCTCTATGACGGCAAGCTGGAGCTGCTGCACAGACAAAGCAATATCGCAACGGCATAGGGAGGCTATATGCGAGACGTGATCATTCCCACAGACGCGACGGCGCGGTTCAACACGGCGGTGGATGCCGTGGTGGACGCGGGCCGGGGAACCAGCGGATTCATCCTTGCCCACGGACAAGCCGGGCGCGGCAAGAGCGTGGCGGCTGACCAGTACCATTACCAGCGCGGGGGCGCATACGTCCGGGTCTGGGAAGGCTGGACACAGGCGGCGTTCCTCCAGCGCGTGCTTTTTGAAGTGCGCGGCAAGAACGGAGATTTGCCCCGCATGAGCGCGGACCGCTGCAAGCAGGCAATCGTGGAACTTCTGGAGCGCGACCGTAAGCCCATTTTCGTGGACGAAGCCGACCGGCTGGCCATCGGGCGCATTGAAGACTTGCGTGACATTCTGGAGATGACGGGCGCGCCCATCATCCTGATAGGCGAGGAAGGTATTTTCGGGCTTTTGTCCGAACGCCGCCGTGTATGGAGCCGTGTAGCCCATGAAGTGGAGTTCGGGCCTATCAGCGCTGCGGAAGTGGCCATGTACGCCATGAAGGCGGCGGCACTGGACATACCGCCGGAACTGTGTGGACGCATAGCGGAACGGGCGGAAGGCGACTTCAGACTGGTGCGCAACATGATGCTTCTACTCGAAAAGGCGGCGAAGGCGGCGGAAAACTTCACGGTGGACGGGCCGATGCTGGACACCGTTATTTCCGCGCGATCCTGGCGGCGCAAGTAGGAGGTGCCATGAAGGAGCTGACTAACGAGAGCATCCGGTACGCGCTGCGGAATTTTGGAAAGGGTGGGGAAGAGATCAGTCACGCCATGCTGTTTGAAGCCTTCGGCCTTACGGAAGAGGGAGACAAGGCCCGTCTCCGTAACCGCATCAACGATATGGCCCGCATGGGCGAGGTCGTCAAAGTCCGCCCCGGAGTCTACACCTACAACTTCGGATACCGTCCCCGCGAAAACCGCAGCCTGCCAGCTATCTGGCGCTTTGTCCGCAAGGCCAAGCCGGGCTGGTGCCTCAAGGAATGCGCTCTCATGGTGCGGGTGGATTACACGCGGGTGCTGCGTTACGCGGCCTGGCTCGAAGAACAGGGATACATCCAGCGCATTGGCCGCAATGGGAAAAATGCGGTCACTTATCGTGGGACGAGCAAGGCGGACATGACCCCAGAGACGCCTTATCCCCCGTACAAGGAAACAGACCCTTTCCAAAAGGAACGCGCGGCGGCGGCCACCATCGCGCGGCTCCTGCTCTGCGCGGATCCTTACGCGAAACGGACGGCGCAGGGCATCACGGAGGCCTGCAAGGTACTGTTGGCACGGTTCGATACGAACCGCACGAAAAACGAGAATGAAGAAACGGAGGAATGATCCATGCTGAAAGAAAACCTTTTGTCCATTCTGGCCGTTCTTGGAACAGTACAGGGAAACGCAAAGGATGAGGAACAGGTCGCCCTGGTGCGCGGCTGCTGCGACAATCTGAGGGCCGCCGCTGAACAGGCGGAGGCGCTGGAAAACAACCTGCATGTGGTGAGTGTGGACTGGACCACGGAAGAAGCGGAAATCGCCGTGCCCGCCATGAATCTGCGGCTGGTTGCACGGGGCATCAAGGTATCGGGAGAGTTCCCGGCGAGGGCTATCCGGGAGGTGATGTAATGGCGCGCATCAAGCCAGACCCGTACATGGTGCTTGACCTGGCGCAATGCGAGGGGGCGCTGGCGGAAATGGCGTCTATTGATCGGAAGCTTTCCGCCATCGAGAACGAGATGCGGGAGAGCGTGGACGGGGCGAAGGCCAAGGCCAGCCAGCTTGCCGGGCCGTTGCAGGCGCGGCGCAAGGAACTGTCGGACGCGGTGACGGTGTACGGCAAGCTCAACCGGCAGGCGTTGTTCCCCAAGAGCAAGAGCCTTGACCTGGGCTTCGGGGTGATCGGCTTCCGGGCCAGCACGAAGATCGTCCAGGTGCGGGGCGTGACGGCGGAAATGACGCTGGAGCGTATGCACCAGTACCACCTTGCGGACGGTATCCGCCTTAAGGAGGAGATCAACAAGGAAGCCGCGCTGGGCTGGCCGGACGAACGGCTGGAGCTGGTGGGGCTGAAACGGCAGCAGTCGGACACGTTCTTTATCGAGATCAACAAAGAAAAGGTGCCTGAAACCGTCTAGGAGGCTGTTATGGGCCGGGACCTGTTCAAGAAAAGCGAGCTGGAGCGCCTGGCGGAAAAGTATGCCCGACTGGTGATGATCAAGCCGTACTACAGGCCGGAATGTATGCCGGACCTGGTGCTCAACAAGGAATGGGCGGCGGCCCGTCAGGACCAGCGGGAGCAGACCAGCCGCTGCATCCGGGACATGGCGCGGGTGTTGCTCATCAAGGCCGGATACAGCCGGAAGATCGTGTACCGGAACATTCCGTAACCACAGGAGGAAGTATGACAAAGCAGGAACTTATCAAGGCCGTGACACAGACCGTGCGCACGATGGATCCCCAAAGGAACGTGACCGCCGTCATGGTGGAAGCCGTGCTGGACGCCCTGGTCGATGTGACCGCAGCGGAGCTTTTGGGCGGCGGAGAAATTTCGCTGCCCCGGCTGGGCAAGTTCAAGAGCAAGGCGGTGGCGGCCCGCAAGGTCCGTAATCCGCGAAACGGCGAGATCATGGAGATCCCCGCCGGGAGAAAGCTGGTGTTCACCGCCTGCAACGATTTGAAAGAGGCCATGAAGCCATAAAAGCGAAACCGCCCGCCCACTTCCAAGGGCGGCGCGGTCGCCCGGCGGTGGTGCGCAGGGCCTGACGAGCAGCCATGAGCAAGAAACACTATCAGCGAGGCAATCCGGGATTGAACCCGGTGCGCAAGGAATTGGAGGCCGTGATCGGCATGGGATACCGCAGTCATCGCGTTTTTGAGGATTGGGTGGGGCTGATGTTCCACGCCTTCCAGCGTGACGACCCGCCGTACCTGGAGATCATGGGCGGCTACCGCAACACGGCTCCCAGGGGCCAGCGGGAAGCGGATCATTTTGCCACCGCCACGGCCTGCCTGCTGGAGTACATGCGGGCGACCAATGAGGAAGTCCTGGGGCCGCTGTATGAGGAATACGCGGCGAACCACTATACGGGCCAGTATTTCACGCCCTCCGCCGTGGCGCGGCTGATGGCCAGCATCACGCACACCGCGCCGCCGGAAACAGGCCGCTTCAAGGTGCTGGATCCGGCCTGCGGGGCCGGGGCCTGCCTGATCGCGGCGGCCAAGGAACAGACGTTCGAGCAGAATTGCCGGGCCGTTTTCGTGGGCCAGGACATAGACCTGAACTGCGCGCGCATGACGGCTTTGAATTTGATGTTCTTCAACTTGGACGGCGTGGTCCTGTGGGGCAACCACCTTGCCCTGGAAGTGCGCGGCGCCTGGGAAACGCGCCGGAGCCTGGTTTGGGGCGGGAGCATTCGGCCCTGGGACAAAGATCAGGCGGAAACGTGGCTGCGCGGCCATTTTGCCGGGCCGGAAACGCCGCCCGAACCGAAGAGGATCAAGGCGGTGTGTGTCAAAACTGACACAAAAAAGGGGTTAAAAATCGAGCAACTTTCGTTGTTCTGAATACACCAAAAGGAGATGTGTCCATGCAAGTTGTAAGAACTGAAACTGAGATTGCCCGCGTGGAAAATTGGGCTGTGGAAGGCATTGACGAAAGCACCCACTATCCCGGCATGAGCTATGAACAGGGGATTGTGGATGTTTTGGCATGGCTGCGGGGCGACAACGATACGGCCCCGGATGAAGAATAACCTCAAGCGAAACGGCCCCACATGGGCCGTCGCCGGAACGTGGCGGTTCCGGCCTGATGAGCAGCCAAGAGATAGCGTAATGACAGAGGTAATGCCCAAACTTCCGCATACGGAGCGGGACGGAAAAATCTTCATCGGCGAAGGCGTGAAATTCGAACGCATCCGGCGGATAACCGGCTACCTGGTGGGCACCGTGGACCGCTTCAACAACGCGAAACGTGCCGAGGTGGCGGACCGCGTGAAACATGCCGTGATGAGGTGAGGCCATGCGACTGGACAAGCGGCAATTCTGTGCGTCCGTGAGCGTGCGCCACGGGGAACATCGGGCCAAAATGGAGCTTTCCCCGGCGGAGCAGTACGGCGGTCCGGGGGGCCTTTACCGCGTGCGGGTGGCCCGGCGCTGGCTGGACCTGGACAACGGCGAGATGCGCTTTGTGACCCGTGACGTTTTGGCCGGGATAGTGGCGGATATTGCCCTGGGCAGCTTGAACGATCCTGATCCGGCCCCCGACATTCCCTGCGGGTCCCGCGTGTCCGTGCGGCGCGCTGACGGCTTTTTTGAAGGGACGTGGACGAACACGGAACCGATCCTGGACTATGCGGGCCGCTGGATGGTCAGCGTCTCGTTGGAAGGACAGCGCGTGTTCGTCCCGGTGGAAAACATCATCGTACACAAGGAGCGTCGCCGTGGATAAGCAAAAGATGCGCCTGGGATTATACCGAAAGATCGAGATCGCCCGCAAGCAGCTTCCGCAGATGGATGAGGAAGCCTTCCGGGCCTTGCTGCGTGGTGAGTTCGGGGTGGAGAGCCGCAAGGACATGAACATCCACCAGCTTTCCCGGCTGGCGCAGCTCTTTGCCGAAAAGTACGGCGTGGCCTATACCGCACCCGCCAAAAGCCGCAACAGCCGGGTGACGCCGCACAGCCGCCCGGACTGGATAGAGATCACGGATTCCATGCCCTATGCCGCCGAAAAGCGGCAGATCCTGTCCATCTGGCGCAAGCTGGGCTATTCCATGAGCAGCCTGGACACGCGCTGCAAGCGGGAGTTCAACGTGCCGTTGTTCGTCTGGATGCAGGACGGGGAACAGGTCTGCCGGCTGCTGTCCGATTTGCAGCGCCGGGAAAAGGCGTTCGAGCGCAGACGGCTGAGCCATGACGGCCAGTGAACTGAAAGACGCGGTGCTGGCCCGGTATCGGAGCGTGTACGCCTTTTGCCGGGCGCACCCTGAGATCAAGCGGGCCACGGTGTACCTGGTGCTTTCCGGGCGGTATCCGGGAAAATGGAACGAGCAGGCGGCGAAGATCCAGGCGGCGCTTTCCGAGGCCGGGGAAAGCCCCCGTGCGCAGAAAGTGACGCCGGATGTGGTGGGCAAGGCGTTGCAGGAAATACGCTGTTCCCACTGCCGCCGTCTTGACCGCAGGGAGTGCCTTTCCTGCCGGGAACAGACGGAACGAGAAAGCGAGGAGCTGTTTTTCAGGTTGTTTCAAGGGGGATGAGCATGTCGAAAGCACGAATACAGGAGATTGTGACGCTGACCAAGGAAGGCTGGCGCCCCTACGACGCGGAGCCCGACCGCAGCGTGTACGAAAAGCTCGGCTGCCCGCATGTCTTGCGCGGCAATGCCCGCAAACCGTTCTGGTTCGTGCGGGACGACGTGTTTTGCTGCATCGGCTGCGCGGACCACTGCACGCTGAAACGCCCGGCGGGCTTCCCCCTCCCGCTGCCCATCCGTTACCCCCGCGTGCCCGCCGAACAGCCCTATACCCTGACGCCGCAGGAAATGGTCAACAAGCACGATATATTGAACGTCCGACAGGCCGCGTACTGCCTGAATGTCTCGGAACGCACCATCTACAACTACATTGCCGAGGGCAAGCTGATCCGGCTCAAGGAAAGCCCTGTCCGTGTCCGCTCCAAGGAAGTGAAGGAGCTTCGCGGCAATTTTGACGAATAAAAAAGGTTCGCATAGCGCGCCTCCTTTCCAGGCATACGACGGCCCGTCATGGCATGATTGCTATGACGGGCCGTTTTCACGTCCGGTCTGTTTCCTCCCTTCCCCGCCGGATCCCTTCCGGCGGGGAGCCTTGCAACGAACACGGAAAGGAGCACGTTCCATGAAAAAACTTCTCTGTAATCCCCGTTATCTTCTGGCTCTGTTCACGCTGTGCGGCCTTGTGCTGCTGGCTGGCCTTCTGCTTGTTTCTCCCGTCCAGGGGCCGGTGGTGGCCTACAAGCTGGCGCTGGTGGTTGTGGCGGCCATCGTGGGCATGATCTTTGACTTTCTGGCCTTTCCGTATGCGCTGCCGTCCTCCTATCTGGACAAGGACTGGCGGAAGGAGCCCGACGCTACGGGCGAAGACGGCAAGCCGGACTTTCCCATTGCCATCGGCTATTTTCGTCCGTTCTGCGCGGCATTGCTGCGTCGCGCCGTCATTATCGCGGCCTTTGTCGTGGCCGTGGCGCTGGGGCTGTAGCATGGATGGCCGGATCAAAAAATGCGCTTGGCGGCTGGCAGAAATAGCTCTCTCCGCGCTGGAGATTATGGGAACGGCCTTTCTTTGGGGCGCGGGGTTGCTGCTGGCGCTTTTGCTGGTTGCCAACCTGGCCCACGCCGCCGACGTGACGATCCCCCGCGCGGCGCAGCAGTACCGGGCAACGCTTGTCCGGGCGGCCCATGCCACCTGGGGGATGGACGCGCCGGTGGCCGTTTTGGCGGCACAGATCCATACGGAAAGCTGGTGGCGCAACGACACCGTTTCCCAGGTTGGAGCGCGGGGCCTGGCACAATTCATGCCCACCACGGCCCGCTGGCTGCCTTCCGTGGCCCCGGAAACGGGAAAGCCGGAACCGTTCAATCCCGGCTGGAGCCTGCTGGCGCTGTGTACCTATGACAAGTGGCTGTGGGAGCGTGTGGCCGGGCATTCCGACTTTGAACGCATGGCCTTTACGCTTTCCGCGTATAACGGCGGGCTGGGCTGGGTGAACCGCGACCGCAAAAAAGCCCGCGCCCTGGGCGTGGATGACCGGCGCTGGTTCGGCGCTGTGGAAAACGTCAACGCCGGGCGCGGCAAGGCAGCCTTCCGGGAAAACCGCAACTATCCCCGGTTGATCCTGAAGGAACGACAATACGCCTATATCAAGGCGGGCTGGGGGCCGGGTGTGGAAGATGAGGCGCTGTTATGATGCTCCGGCTGATCGGCATAGGGACCGTGTGCGCGCTGGTGGCTGTTTCCTACGCGCTGTTGCTTACCAAGGGCGCGCTGGATACGGAACGGCTGCATCATGCGGCCACAGCCGCCGAACGGGACCATTGGCAAACGGCTGCGGAAACGTACCGGCAGGACGCGGAAGCCCAGGCGGAAAACGCCCGGCTGTGCCTTGCGCGGGAGGCGAAAGCCGCGCTTGACCTGGCGGAACGTGAGGCCATCGTGCGGCAGGCAAAGCCCCACGTCCGGAGCGCTGAAGAAAAGGTGGTGGACGATGCAACGCGCCGTCGTGCTGTTCTGCGTCTCAATCGTCCTTTGTAGTTGCGGCTGTGGCCAGAAACAGGCCGCGCCGCTCATTCTCAACTTGCCTGACTGCCCGGCGCCATCGGTACCGGTCCTGCCGGGACTGGACGCCACGGAGCCGCTGGACAGCCCGGCCAACCTGGCCCGCCTGCTGGACAGGGACGACAGGATCCGGGCCTACATAGACGGCCTGAACGCGGCCCTGCGCTGTGAGCAGGCACGGGGGAACCATGAATGATGTGTCCGCCGCCGTGAGCGCGGCTTTGCCCCTTATAGAATCGCTGTTCGCGCTGGGCGTGCCCGGCATCCTGATCTTGCTGGCCTCCATCCCCGCGCTGGCCGTGGCCCTGGTTTTCATCTTGGATTACCGGCACGGCAGGCGCATCGAGCGCGTGCTTGCCGCTTACCGGCAGGATACGCAGGAAGCCTTGCAGACCATAAGCGAAAAGCACGAGGCCATCCTGCGGGAGATGAGCGCCAAGCACGAAGAAACGGCGGAATTTTACCGGAAGAACGTCACGCTGGTAAAAAATTACGAGCGGATGAACGACACCCTGCAAACCCTGGTGGTGAACAATACGCGGGCGGTCGAGCATCTATCCACTATCATTGAAACAAGGAACAGGGCATGAGCAGACAGGATGAGATCGGCCAGAGGGAAGAACTGCGCATTCGACGCCGGAGCATTGAAGCGGAGGTCTCGAATACCCGCGACGCCATCCGGGACGTGCTGCCGCTGACAGCGGACGCGGCGGACCTCGATTCCGAATATGTGGTGCGTCTGGCCATCAAATTGAATGAACGTGTGCAGGAATTGCGCGGCGTGAACAAGAAAATTGCCATACTGGAACGGGAATTCGGAGAGTGGCATGGGCTGGGAGCATGAGCCGGGCACCGTCTGGCAGGCGCAGGAGCTGTATTGCCTGGACCGGATGTCGTTTGAGCGTGTCGCCGAAGTGACGGGCGTGGCCACGTCCACGCTGAAACGCTGGGCGGACAAGTATCGCTGGCGGGAGCGCCGGGAAGAACTGGCGCAGGTGGAAAGCGAGATACGCTTCAACACCATCATGGGTCGCAAGGCCATCCTGCAACGCCTGCTGGAAGCGGAGGACGGCAAGGAAGCCTCGCAGGTAGCCTTTGCCGTGGCCAGCCTGGAATCCCTGGCGCTGAAGCAGGCGGAGCTTGCGGCGGCTGGTAAGCTGCCTGCGTACACGGAACCCGACGTGCGGCCCCAGATCGCCACCCAGGCGGACGCCGTGGCCGCGCTGCGTGAAGCCGTGCGCAACAAGGTGGGCATGGCGCTGTCCGACCCGGAAAAGATCAATGCCGCCACGGTGCAGGACGTCAAGCGCTGTCTGGAGCTGTTGGGCGAGCTGGAAGCCCGTTTACCCAAGGAAACGGAAGAGACGCGGACCAAGGCGCTTTCGCCGGAGAACGCGCAGGCCATCCGGGAGATCCTGGGGACCTC